>CAZMYO010000054.1:0-41981 GCA_964570525.1 uncultured Gammaproteobacteria bacterium
CAAGGCCCCCGGACATCGCGACTCTCCCAAATTGGCGAGAGCCGAAACGTCCGAGGGCCGATAGGCCAAGTGACCGAGTGATCGAGGGTGCCGAACGAAAGAGCCGAGAGCCCTAGCGTCCGAGCGCCTTGGTCACCCCCAGCGGAGCGA
This sequence comes from uncultured Gammaproteobacteria bacterium, assembly GCA_964570525.1. Lineage (GTDB taxonomy): Bacteria > Patescibacteriota > Patescibacteriia > Magasanikbacterales > GWA2-37-8 > CAZMYO01. The sequence continues at coordinate 151 of CAZMYO010000054.1, forward strand.
CGGCGAGACCGGAGTAGCCGAGGCCATCCCAGGACCAGCGGACGCAGATGAGACTACCCTGGCGCCAGTACAGCATGAGCCGGTCGTCGTCCGCGCAGGTGCCGGTGCGAACACACAGGTCACCGAACATCTGCTGCTTGGTGAGGTTGTGGTGCGCGAGGGCGACGCCCGCCGTGTAGACGGTCGGGATGAGCTCCTTGCTGAAGAAGCCCGGCGGGATGCCCCAGTCCTTTTCGATCGTCCGGAGCGTCTGGAGCTGCGTTGCCAGGTTCTGGTTCGTGGTTTCGCGCAGCGCGGCCGGAACGCCGGAGACGAGGCAACGCTCGGTGGGGTTGTCCGGGAACTGCCAGCCCTGGAGGTGGTTGAAGTCCTCCACGCAGGGGCCCATGGTCGGGATCGTCTGCTTCAGCGTCGCGCCGGGCTCGGTGGCGTAGTGGCACGGGTCGGAACCCTTGCCCTGCTCGATCGCGCCCTTGCGGCAGCCCTCGACGAGCTGTTTCGCGTCCGGCTCCGGCTGTTTGGCCCGCTCCACGAGCCAGACCAGCGCTTCCTGGTCGGTGAGCGGGATGAAGTACCGCGCCAGCATGGCGGCGAGTACCTCGCGCAGCCGCTTCTGGAACAGCTCGGCGCGCTTGGCCTCGAGGACCTTCTCCTGAAACTCGTCCTTGCCCGGGTTGAGCGACGTGATGACGTCGCCGAGCAACTTCTCTGCCTGGTTCCTCTGACGGGACGTGAACTGCGGCATGGCCGCCTCCTTGTGCATATGGTTTGCCTTTACCCGAGCATTATGCCGGGTTGGGGTTTACCACGTTGTTGACCAGGATACCATAAAATAGGGGTTTTGTCAATGGCCGGAGTTCAAAATTGTGAGCATTTCTTGGATATCATTATAGCGCAAGCTTTTCTCTTGGTTTCGTATCTTAATTATAAATTCCCCGGCTTCCTCAACAACAGCAAAATCAGCGCTCACTTTTCCTTTGTCGCCAACCACAAACAACTTGTCGAGCTCATCAAGTCCGCGAAGTTTATCTCCCACGCCTTTCTGATTCAATTTACGGAGCACATCCTCAATCTGCTTAGCTATTTCCGTTCCGCGCTCCACCCGTTGCATCGCCTCTTTCAGCGCCGCTGGCCGATCGCCATCGTTAGCGCGCTCGGCCTTGGCGGTGACGATTCTCGCTCCGGTATCCTTTAACACGCTCTTCAAATCAAAAAGAAGTTCGTCGTCTACCAGCGAACTATCAAGGGCTAGAGTCAACTCATCGCCGCCGACTTTGGCCGTTAATAATTCTGTTTGCGCCCGCCATTTCGAGACTTCGCCTTCCAGAACGCGGATCTTCGCTTCCTGGCCGCCGCTCTCTTTGAGCCGAGCAATATTTTTATCCAAATGTCGCAACACCACCTCGGCCGAACCTTCTCTAAACTCGCGGAAAACGGCAGTAAATTTATCACTGGCCCGAAGTATATTTTCCTGAAATTTACCGAGTTGCTCTTCTTCGCTCCCCGCCCTCGCCGCTTCGCTAAGAAGCTCTTCGTAGTGGAGGAGTTGATCCACGCCGACATCCAATAAATCAATACCGATAAGGGTGCAGGTTTCCATCGCCGTCGCTCGGCGATTAAACTCGCTATCGGAGGTGTAGCGTTCCGACTTCTCGGTAGAGCGGAGCAACCGGTCGGTCTCTTGTCGAAGAATAGGGTCGTCAATACGCCCTTCTGTATTTATAAGTTCGCTCGCCTTCTTGTTTCTGGTTATCTTTTCCGTCACCGCGCCGCCGCTAATTTCTTCCTTGGTGTGCGGCTTGATAAAATCCATCAAGTTCAGCATCCGATAGTAAAGCACAATCTTGTTAAACGATTCTTGCGCCTGCGCTCCGGGCTTGAATTTATCCTTGCGAATATCCCGGATCAGATCTTTGTTAAAATGTCCGGCCGCGTCAAAAATAGGCACGGCTTCGCCGCTCTCGGCCGCTATGCTCCCCACAGCTTTAAGCTCGCGCGCCAGGGTGGAAAAAAGTTGCAAGGTTTCCTTCGCGACCGTTTTATAATCGCCCCCCGCCTTGGTTTCCGCGTAAGGAAGTTTAAATTCCTGAACCAAGCGATTGAGTTCAACCGCCCGGCTCATTACAAAAGATCGCGCTACCGAGGTTGTAATGTCCAAATTATCGGCTTCGGGCCCCTTGCTTTCTACCGTGCTCCACCCAAATCCCAGGCGATACCCCACGGCCCCTTCCGGAGCGTTTTCTTCCCCAGCAAAGTGACTGGCGAATTCGTCCAGGGTGGTTGCCTTGGTTTCTCCTTCGGGTGTATTTCTATATTCCGCCACCTTGCGCAGAACAAACTTATCCATTTTTTCTTTAACTTTGGCATTAACCTCTTCGATAACGTCGGTGAGGCCGGAAATTTTTTCTAACATCGCGCTCTCCACCTTAAAGACGCTGTTCTTGTAATCCTGCAATAACACAAGCTGTTTCAGCTCATCGGGAGAAGATTCCGGCAAGCGGCTCTCGAGCGCTTTAATAAATTCTTCCTGTAAAATATTTCTTCCGGCGATAAGTATTTCATCCGTGTGCGAAGGTCCGAACACGTCGTCATTAAGGTGTTTAATTGCCAAAAACTTATCCGCTGGCACGGAAAAATTAATCACAGCGTCGTGAGCCTTTAAACCGGTATAAACCTCGCCCCAATCGCGACGGTTTAACATGGAAGTAATCACTCGCCGCTCCTGGCTCTCAAGCGCCTCTCCGTTAGCGAGTTTGTCCATCACCTCGGTATCGCTCTTTCGTTCACGGCGCTGTTCGGCGCCCTCCACAACCTCGGCAACGAACTCCAAATTTGGTTCCCTTAATTCTAAACCCAAAAGTTTTTCAATCTCGGTCTTAATTGATTCAAGCTCGCGGCGTTGCGTTTCTCCCAAGGCCACAAGCTCCAGCACCTGGGTATGGAGTTTGTCCGCAGCTTCCTCTCCCAACATCCCCCGCCCCGAGCCAATCAACGCGTGGATTTCGCCGGCGAGCTCTTCGACGGATTTGGAGCGAACGGCCGGGAGGGCGGCTTCTTTAGAAACATCTGCCGCCTCTTTGTCCTGGGGTGATGGCGCCGTCATATCTGTTTTATTCTTAATAAAATTATTTCAATTTTTTTCTGATCTTCGGCTCTAATACGCTCGTAATACGACTGGAGAACCTCCCGATCCACCTTGCTCTTCTCCGATAAAATTTTATCGTACAGCTCCGGATCTTCGCCCAACTTTTTGGCGAGCACGCCTTTTTGCCATACCAGCGCCTGCTCGAGGGTTCGTTTAAGCTCGCCGAGTTTTTCGGCCGAAAGACCGTTTCCTATTTTAGATAGAATCTGCCGCCTGAACCCAGTATCAAAAATAAATAACTGGAGAAGCAATTCTTCAATGTCCTTCCGATTTTGATCCATACTGGTAATCTTTAGTCTGGTATTATACAGTGGTTTTTACTCAACCGCAATTTCAAACTTTGTTTATCATTTTATAAAAAACATGCTTGGCCGCTTCAACTGTAATTAAGTACATAACGACTAAAAATAAAATTGCCGCCAGTACCTTTGAGGATAGGGGCTGAAAACCAAAATAACGGCCAAAGAGTGAATAGGGCAGATAAAAAACGAGAATAACAACTGCCAACGTTGTGGCGATAAGGTACGCGCTTGGCCGCGAGGATAAAAAAAACTTTTTGGTACGAATCATGTAGATAACCAAGGTCTGGGTAGCAACCGATTCGATAAACCAGCCGGTTTGAAAGGCGGCTGGAGACAGATGAAACCAGCTATAAAATATATAGAACGTAATAACATCGAATAAAGAACTCAAGAGGCCAAAAACGATCATAAAATGGCGCATAAATTTTACATCCCAATGTTTTGGCTTTTGAAGATATTCTTCGTCAACCCGATCGGACGGAATAGTGACTTGCGACAGATCGTAGAGAAAATTGTTTAACAGGACTTGAAAAGGCAGGATCGGTAAAAACGGCAAGTAAATGGCAGCGGCAATTAGACTGAACGAATTGCCAAAATTTGAGCTTGCGCCCATCATCAAATACTTCATGGTATTGCCGAAAGTTTTCCGTCCCTCAATAATTCCGTCGCCAAGTTCGGCCAGGCTTTTGTGGCTCAAAATTATATCGGCGGCTTCCTTAGAAACATCGGTAGCATTACTTACCGATATGCCGACATCCGCCGCTTTAAGCGAAGGCGCGTCGTTAATGCCGTCGCCCAAATAACCAACCGTATGATGATGTGAGCGCAGGGCGGCAATAACGCGGCTTTTTTGTTCCGGAGAAAATCGCGCGAAAATAGTAACATTTTCCGCGCGTACCGCCAGCTCGTCTTCGGTCAGTGAAGCGATCTCATCCCCTGTCATGGTTCCTTTTACCGGCAGCGCGAGTTCCTGGCAAATTCTTTGCGTAACCAGTTCGTTATCGCCGGTGATAATTTTCACCTCAACGCCGAAGCTGGCGAGCGTGGCAAATGCTTTAGCGGCCGTACGCTTGGGCGGATCATAAAAACCGACTAGGCCAAGCAGTGTCATATCGGCTTCGTCTTGTACCGAGTAGGGAGAACTCTTTTCCGGTATCGGTCGGTGGCAGACTGCCAATGTCCTAAATCCGGCGTTGCTTAAACTGTGATAGACTTCGTTAAATCCGCGCAAAAAATCGGGTGTTATCTTGCCTCTGATCTCGCCCTTTAAATAGTGGGAGCAAATCTTAATAATCTCCTCCGGCTGGCCCTTAGTGATAAGCTCGCAATCACCATCTTTTTTAGCGATAATGGAGAGTCGCTTGCGGTGAAAATCATAGGGAATTTCGTCTAGTTTGACGTAGCCGTGCAGACTTAGGTGTTTGAAATCTAGAATGGCCGCGTCCAAAGGATTTTTTAAACCGGTCTGAAGCGAACTATTAATGTACGTGCGAAGCAAAACGTCCTCTGATGTTTTTCCATAAACATCCAAATATTTTACCAAGGTGATTTTGTCTTCGGTTAAAGTGCCGGTTTTATCCGTGCACAACAGGTCGATGCTTCCAAAATCGGGAATCGCATTGAGCCTTTTCACAATTACTCCTTTTTTAGCCATGCGAATTGATCCGGTCGCCATGTTGATGCTCATAATCATTGGCAGGAGTTCCGGCGTAAGGCCAACGGCAATAGCCAAAGCAAAAAGAAAAGATTCAACCAAGGCGCCGTAATTTAAAGTCCCTTGCGTAAAAAGAGGTTTAAAGGTGATGATAAAAAATACCGCGAGCACAATAAAGATGGCGGATTTGGCAATGAGATATCCAAAGGAAGTCACCCCGCGCTCAAAGATGTCTGGCCCCCTATCCCCTTGGATGTTGTCGGCAATTTTCCCAAAAGAAGTTTTGCGCCCGGTAGCGGTAATTTTGAGGTAGCCCGAGCCGGAGATGACGTTGGTGCCGGCAGACGCCATATACTGCGCCGGGTCACGGGCGGATTTCTCTAAAACTTTTTCCACCGGAAAACTTTCTCCGGTTAAAACGGATTCATTAATAAACAAATCGTCGGCCTCAATAATTATTCCGTCGGCCGGAACGATATCGCCGGCCGAAAGAAACACAATATCGCCGGGAACAATAAACGAGACTTTGATTTCGCGCTTAACGTGCCCGCGAACCACCGTGGCGGTTAGCGACAGCTTCTCCTGCAGTTTCTCCGCCTCGCGACTGGACTTTTCTTCTTGATAAAAATTGAGCGCGGTGCTAAACAAAATTATAACCACGATTATCACCGCGCTTTTTTCTTCGCCCAAAATTCCCGATAAAATCGCGGCAACAAAAAGAATTAAAATGAGAGGATTTTTAAAATAAGAAAAAAATTTTAAGAGCGGCGACCGCTTTTTCCGGGAGACAAGCTGGTTCTTTCCATGTTCTTTCAGAAGTTTCAAGGCCTCCTTCTCGCTAAGCCCGCGCCAATTGTCTTTTATTTTTTTTGAAAAATCTTTGTGGGTAATTCGAAGTATTTTATTCATAGCTAAACATTTTATCCGCTCTCTAGGCGTTATTGTACCATTGAAAACGATTTTGTGGAAAAAAAGAAGAGCCACCACAGGTTCACCGTGGTGGCTAATTATTTGCCCTGTTTGATTATCTCCACCCAGCGCGCGGGGTGAATCTCATTGTGATCGTGGGCGCGATCGTACACCCAGCGGCCGCACACTCGAACAATATCTCCGTCGGCGAGCTCGTGGAGGACCGAAAAATTATTCCGAATCCCCTGGGGGCCGCCATCAATTTCAACCAGGAGCAGCTTGCGATTTAACTTGTCTTCCGGATGCCCTGGCCGCCAGCCGTAGCGGGCAAACCCCAGTTCAGAATCCGGATCGAGCGGTATCAGATTAAAACCGACGTCGCCGTCGTCGGGCCAGATGTGGAGGGTGCTCACTACCCCTTCGTCGCAAATGTCCTCGGCGTAGATATCCCAGCCGCTAAAATAGTGGACAATGGGTCCGGCGTACAAGGCCGGGCCATCCAGGGTGTAGAACCAGCTCCACTGCCGATACAAAGGACGCGACGGACGAAACCCCTTGCCGTAGACCGCATACCAGCTGCCTGGATTGGCAAGGTCGAGGGTGTTGCGCCGACACGTTTGCCGCGGCGGTGAACCAACAAACTTAGCCCCCGGGGAGAAGAATTTTCCCCACGACCACAGACCGGAAACAACTACACTCAAAAGAAAGGCCTTAAGCGCCACCCTGCCCCAACGACCTTTCGGCTTCAGGGCGGAGACGCGGGAATCTTCCTTTGCTTGTGTCACTCTACTTCAACTTCTTAATCAACCTAATCAGGGCGTAGCGTGAAATACCCAGCTTCTCTGCCGCCTGGCTGGTGTTGCCGCCCGCGGCCTCGAGCGCGCGCTTAACAAGGAATTGCTCGGCCTCGGCCAAAGTCATCTCCTTGATGCTGTGCTCCAAGGTTGCTCTCGGCTCTGGTGGCTGGGGCTTCAGATATTTGGCTACTTCTTCGCGAGTAATCTCCGGCCCGGCAGATCGGAGGTAAGCGCACGATAGGGCGCTCGCCAACTCACGAATGTTGCCCGGCCAAGAGTAGCTCATTAAAAGCTCAATGGCTTCCGGGCTAATCATCTTCGGCGACTCACCAAACTTGGAAAGAATTTTATTCACAAGTGCTGGTATCTCTTCCCGCCGCTCCCTAAGTGGCGGCACCGAAATGGGAAAAGTATTAAGCCGATAAAAAAGATCCTCGCGAAATAGTTTTTGTTCGACCATCTCCGCGAGATTGCGGTTGGTAGCGGCGACAATCCTCGCGTCAATCTCAATCTCCTGATCAGCCCCAACGGGACGGATTTTATTGACATCGAGAACTCGCAAAAGTTTCGTCTGAAGCGGCAACGGAAATTCACCAATCTCGTCCAAAAACAAGGTTCCGCCATCCGCTTCCCGAAACAATCCTTTACGATTTAGGCTGGCCCCGCTATAGGCGCCTTTGACGTGGCCAAAAAGCTCCGACTCCAAGAGCTGCGCGGGGATTGCCGCGCAATTCACCGAAACCAACGAGTACTCTCTCCGCGGACTGGCGCGGTGGATGGCCTCGGCCACGAGCGCCTTGCCAACCCCGGTTTCTCCGGTAATGAGCACGTTGAGCTTGTGGGGAGCAACCTTTTCAATAGTTTCCATTATCGACCGCATTGCCGGGCTTTCGGAAACGAACGCTTTACCGATGTTGGTCATCTGGTCCTCCTATTTTCAATCATAACAATAGAGCAGTACTGGCGATTTGTCAACCGTATGTAATAAAAAACACCCATCTAAGGTGAATAAGTAAGCCCGCCGCGCCGAGGTCGTCGTGAGACAACTTCAACAGGCGGACGATTGGACGCAATAGTCGGAACTTTTGACAAGTTTCCGGGTTGACTTTAATTTTAGTCGTGGTAAGTTAGTAAGGACGCCCGTCAGCAAAAGGAAGGTGGCCAATGACCAAGGAAATTGCTCAAACTAAATCGTCGCTAGTAATTGTGGGTGTTCACCTCCACGCGGAAAAGGCGCTCGGCAAATTGCGCGAATTCTTCGTCTTTCTCTACGCCGAAGAGCGCTCGGTTCCAACCACGGTAGAAACTGACATGACCAAAGTGGTACGATTGAAAAAAATCTACTCGCTGGCCCAGTTGGATGAACTCTTCTCTAAAACTCCGCCGGCCTTTAGTTGGCTGAAGCGGCACTATAAACTTGACTATGAGGATATCCGCCTTCAGTTTATAGTAGAGGGACTGCCAGAAAACTCGGATACGCCTGCTGGCCAGCTGGTCGGCCAAGCGCTCCAGGAATTCCTAGAGCCGATCATTGCCAATAAATGGCGCCGGCCAAACCCGCAAGAAGCGAACTAAAACCCAAGCGTCCCGATGAACATCGGGACGCTTATTCAATGGTTTGAAATAATTCCAACTTTAATCAGTTAATTTTCTATGGTTAATTAATCATTATTTGAAACAAATTCAAAAATTTGCGGGAAGTGAGTATCTAATCTAAGTTTACAAAAAACTATTCAAGCTGCTTAAAAGATTGGCTTCTAAAAACAAAAAACTGCTTAAAAGCAGGCCAAGTTTTGGTTGAGAGTACCGGTCGCGACGTGTTGTCGACGACCGGTACTCGGTTGGCAACGATGCCCATTCAGGTCACTGCTTCTTGGTCGCCTTGCGGCGCGGCGGAAGCGCAGTCTGCGCCCTCACCTTGTCCTCGTCCGCCTTCTGGCGGATTCGCGGCGTCATCACGAGCCGCAATTGCATCTCCTGTCGCCCGCTAGGGCCATCCATGCTGGGGCCAAGCCCCGGTTTATCATGTGCCATTGTATCGTCCTCCTAAAAAAAGGATAACAAAAAAGAACCCTTTTGTCAAGGGCTCCGAGGCATGTTTTATTATATCTTAGCCAAAATTACCGCTTCTGTGGCTCTCTGATTATTTTTTTCCACGTCTTTTCACCATAAAGCTCCCGTATCTTTTGTTCGTGGGTTAAATAGAATTTTTTTAAGTCTAGAGCACTCGAATTGGCCACGCACCAAGCGGCAACCGCTACATTAAACTTTGCCTCTTGTGGATCTTTTTCAAGAGTAACGTGTTTCTCGGTGAAAGGCACGATATTAGCTGGAAATTTCTCTAACGTTTTGTCTAAATACGACTCATCCTTCGTCATCTCGTACATTTCCTGGTGGAACCGTGAATCGTCACCACCAATGGTGGTATAGCGTTCACAAGCTTTTTGCTTAAGGGTATCATCGTTCATCTCATGAGCGATCTGCCACAAGAGGTGCCACGCTTCGCGATTGTCCGGATGCATTTTGAGGGCTTTAACAACAAGCTCTTTAAGCTGTTCTGGTTTATCCCAATTATCTCGGCGCAGCATTATTTTTACTCTGTCGATGTAAACATTGCTTGCTACTTGTGGAAAAGTCGCTGGTTGAATCAACTCAGCCTCTGGCATCCACTGCGGATCTTCTTCGCCATCTTCCAAACCAGTAGTTTCGAATCGCTTTCCATCAAGAATGAGCGCGGCATGTTCAAGGGGGACGAATCGATAAATAGGGAATGCTGGAACGTCCTTTAACGCGGGCAGTTGTGGATTATCATAATCAAAATGTTCGCCCGCCAGTAATTCACTAAATAATTTGTTGTCCTGTTTGTCTATCGCGTCTTTGGGATGTGTGATAGTTTCGTAACCGACTTTATTACCGCGACTATCGAGGATCGCGCCGAACAGAAGGCTTAGTCCTAAACAATTACCCCGTTTCTTATTGAGCATGTCTTGCAGACAAAAAACCTCGTCATCATATTCAAATTTTTTATCTATCAGGTGTTGGCGGATTGATTTTGCTGCCTCTAAAGAATCCTCGGGAAGGACAACGCCGGAGAAGAGTTTCTTGGTTTGTTCTACAACATCAGGACTAGCTCCAGAGACTTCGGCAAACTGCTGAAGAAAAAGATCCATCTCTCTTTTAGTTTCTCGGCTGGACGGACGTTCAGGCATATCAAATTTTTATTGCGCACACGATATTTTCAAAGTTTCACTATGACTAGCTTACCTCATACTTTTGATAAAGTAAATGACCAGTGAGCTCATGACCAGTGAGCTCGACTTCTCTCCGAGGGTATGTAAAAAACACCCCGACTTAGTCGGGATCGGGACTAACTTTTAAAATTGTACCGCCAACGAGAATCGAACTCGTATTGCATGATTGAGAATCATGAATCCTAACCATTAGATGATGGCGGCAAATTATTTTTATTTATCAATCTCTCGGTTGCTTCTCTGTTTTTCGGCAGGTCAAAATTATCTACATCCTAACAAAAAAATATCGTTTAGTCAATGTAATCCGCCAAAGGCGGATTGTTACTCCCAACAAAATTTACTGCGTCTAACGACTTGTAAATTTTGGGCGAGTAACAAAAAGAAAGACCCCCGGACGCTATCTTGGCGCGCACGGGGGGCGGGACTAGAAACTCACAGAGTTTTGATGAGCACTGGTTTTTCGAACAAAACCTTCCTGCTTTCGTCTGCTAGCGTCAGCCCGACGCAATCGCGAACCCCACCGAGCATCGGCCAATTTTTCACCACGAAATCCCGAACTTGATCTATGCTCATCGGCTCGGTAAATTCAGTCCACTCCGACCGATGATGCGCTTTGATGAATTTATCGCGGTCGGTGGTGTAGCAAATCGCTCGAACATAGCAGTCGCCGATGCCGCTTGCCCAATCTATGGCTAAAACAGCTTCGCTGTGCCACTCCAACCGGTACTTCATCTTGTTTGTCACCGCATCCTCCTTGGTCAAACTGTTATAAAAAATTTATCACCAAAATCAAAAAAAGTCAAGGATAACCTGAACATCATCATTGACACTTTCCACCGCTAGCTCACTGCCCGGGTAATCCACCCGGGCTCAATTTTTTTTAAACTACTTTATGGACTTTATAGACTTTTGCGCCAAAGGCGCATCCGCCTCTGGCGGAATGGACTTTACAGACTATTTGCCCCACTCCTCCCCTTGCCGCACCAACAATTCTCTGGCCTGAAGCGGCTCCGCCATAACTTCTTTCACAATTTTTTCCATCCGCATCCCCTGCGAGCCCTTAACAAGCGCCACGTCGCCCTGTTTTAACTTTTCCTGCAAAAACTTTCCGGCCGAAATACTATCGGCAAAACTGGCAATGCGATGTTCGTCAAGCCCGGCTTCGCGCGCGGCGGCCGCCGTGCCTTTGGAGGCTTCGCCGACAGTAATGAGATAATCAACCCCAAGCTCCGCCACCCTAAACCCGGCTTCGCGATGAGCCGGTTCTGTTTCCGGCCCCAGCTCGAGCATGTCCCCAAGCACGGCATAGCGCTCGGCGCCGACCGGAACTTTAATCTGCGCCAAAGTTTCGAGACCGGCCCGCACCGCTTCCGGGCTGGAATTATAGGTATCGTCAATAATAAGCGTGTCCTTGATGCCGGGGATGGAACGCAGATGTCCGGCAATCGGCTCGAGGGTTCGAAGCGCCTCGGCTCCTTCCACCAAATTTATGCCATAGACCAAACCAACTGCCAAGCCAGCCAGAGCCGCCTGAATAAAACTGCTGCTGATGATGCCGGCCAAAAATACCGGTACGCTGTTTCCTTTATAATTAACTTTAAAATTCAACCCCAGCGCGCGCCCCTCGCCCGGCGCCGTGAGCACGTTAATATCGGTTGCCTGAATATCCGCGCCATCTTTTAAACCATAAGTTATTTTCTCCGCCTTGGTTACTTCGGCGTTTTCCCTAACGAGATCGCTGTCATAATTGAGTACCGCGAAGCCATCGCGCTTGAGATGAGAAATAATAATTCTTTTTTCCTGGGCAATTTTTTTAATGGTCTTAAAAAATTCCGTGTGGGCATGGGCGATAAAAGTGAGCACGCCTACCTTGCAGGGAACCATGGACGTAAGATATTGAATGTCGCCGGGTTTATCCGCCCCCATTTCCAACACCAAAATTTCTGGATACCGAGTATCTTTCCCGAACCAAAGTTTCAGCGCTTGGCCAAACACCACTAGCCAGCCGACAATGGAACGCCCGGGCGATTGGGTACTGCCAATAATCGTGAGCGGCACCCCGATTTCGTTATTATAATTTTTACTGCTCGCGCGAATATTAAATTTACTCGCCAAAACAATGGCCACGGCCTCCTTGGCCGAGGTCTTTCCCACCGATCCGGTGATACCCACCACATCCGGGTGATATTTCTTTAGGATCTTCTTGGAGAAAAAACGCAACAGACGATAGACTAATGATTTGAGCATAACAAGAAATTAATATTGGATATTAATAACAGTCAGTGATGATAATATTTAATATCTAAGTATCTTAATATCTTTCAATTTACCGTTTCCCCGCTACCCCGTAATAATCCAAAGCGAACTTCATCACATCGCGAAAGACCGGCAGAGCGGTTTGTTCCGCCCAGGCGCGCTCCGGCTCTTCGTATTTCACGACCAGCACAAACCGTGGGCGATCGGCTGGCGCGAAACCGGCGAAGGTGTGGTTGGTGCGATTATCGCTGTAGCCGCCGCGCTCCGCGATTTGCGCTGTTCCTGTTTTACCCGCCACATAATAGCTATCAATCTTGGCCGCCCGATAATGATTTTCCACGACCGAGGTGAGCATGCCGGCTAGGAGCTTGGCCGCGCGCGGTGAAATCACTTGCTCCGCCACGGAGAGCGCGGTTCGTTCTTTTTTACCATTGGGGTAACGAACTTCTTCCACAATAAAAGGTTTGGGCAATTTACCTTCGTTCGCGATAGCGGCATACGCGGCCGCGAGCTGAAGCGGGGTCACCGTAAAGCCTTGCCCAAAAGAACCGTTGGCGCCAAAAATCTGTCCTTTCTTGCTTAACGAACTCACATCGCCGCCCGCTTCAACATTTAAACTAATACCGGTTTTTTTACCAAAACCAAACTTTTCCACATACTCTAAAAATCTTTCTCTGCCAAGCTTTTCTTCTATCCACACCGCCCCGGTATTGATGGACTTCTCAAGAACTTGCGTCATGGTCTGTTCACCATAGCACTTTCTCTCTGCATTGCGTATATGGTTATTGTTAATCACCAGATCGCACAAATCAGTGTACACTGTTGTTGGGCTCACCAGGCCTAAATCCAGACCAGCGGCCATCGTGATGGGTTTAAAGACCGAACCGGGTTCATAGGGAATAAAAACAGCCGTATTGTTAAACGCCGCCAGGGTTTCGGTTTTAGAATAATTGTTGGGATCAAAATCAGGCAAACTACACATGGCTAAAATACCTCCGGTCGCCGGATTCATGAGAATCAAGGCCGCGCTTTTGGCCTGGTACTCTTTCAACCCCTGCCGCAGACGCTCGCAGGCTTTATACTCCAGGGCGCGGTCAATTGTCAATAATAAATCCACCCCATTCTCGGGAGCAATGGACGTTCGCCCCGCGAGAGCAATCCAGCTCCCCAGCGCCCCTCTTTCGCCGGCGAGGAGCCCTCCTCTCCCGATTAGTTCTTTTTCCCAATATCCTTCAACGCCATACTGCCCTATCATATTTCCCTCGCTGTCCGAACCGGTAAAACCAAGCACATTGGCGGCTAGTTTTTCTTCCGGATAATAACGATAAGTTTGGGGAACGGCATAAACCCCTTTCAAGTTGGCCTCTCGCAGAACGATAATTTTTTCCTCGGGAATTTTCTTCCCCACTGGCGCGTAAACGTCATTGTTCCGGGAAAGTTTTTGCCCAAGCGCTGTTTTCTGCGTCTCTTCTTGAATATCTAAAATATGGGCGAGTTGTACGGTGGTGGTAGCCACGTCAAGCGGCGGAATCTCCTTGGGCACGGCATAGACCACATAAAACTCTTTGTTCACGGCCGCCGGGTATTCTTGCTTCGTACGCGTATCCTGAAAAAAAATTTGTCCTCGATCGGGATGCAGTTTCTTATATATCTCGTGGGAGTTAAGAGCAAAAAGAGCGTAATATTTGTGCTCTACAATCTGGAGTATGAACAAACGCGCGATAATCCAGGCCGCCAAAAGTAAAAAAAGCAGGGCCACATACCGGATGCGCTGATAATCGGTTGCGGGTTTATGATACATGTTACAAACTTTAAAACTTGTGTTTATTATACCTTCTTTTACCACCCTAAACAATAAAAAGAAAGCCCACGCCTGGATAAGCGTGGGGGAGGAGTGTTGGTTTGACTAGTCCGCTTCTCCGGCGAGGAGCGCTTGGGCGGCCGCGCGGACTCTCTTCTTCCGCCGTTCGTTTTCTGGCGTCGGCGCGGAAGTGTCAAACGAGAAATATCCGTCAGCCGCTGTTTGCAGCCCTCTGATGGGTTGCTCCCGGTAGCGCAACAAGTCAACAAAATTAAGGAGAAACTTGAGATCGGCCGCGAGTCGCCTGTGCCGAGATGCCCGAAAGGCGTGCTTCGGGTGCACCCGCGCGAGTCGCCTGTGCCGAGGTCGCCTGTGCCGAGATGCCCGAAAGGCGTGCTTCGGGCGCACCCGTTTACGAAGGTGCTCGGGATAAAACGACTTGAACGCGATGTGGTAAAACTCGAGCAGAAGATTTCTAGCCGGACTGTCTTCCTCAATAAGTCTCCGCGCGTATTCCTCGAGCTCGCGAAGCGTCGGGGGAATAGGCTGGAGATTGACATTGCCCATGATGGCCTCCTTTGTGTATTTAGGACTGATCAATGAGGCCGAGCTTGAGCAAAGCTCGCGCCGCGGCCACAAAAGGAGCGCTCTCCTTCTGGATTTCTTGTCGGGATAGACATGGCGCGTAGCGCATCGCCTTGTTTTCAAAACCATTCATCGCCACCACCCACTGCTCGAAGATATAGCGGTCGGTCCCGGAGTAAATCTTGTCCTCACTAGCAACCGCGGCCACCACCCGCGCTGGCGCTTCCTTGCAGCTCACCACAAAGTTGGTGAACCACCAGAAGACTTTTTTCGCATTCCTGATTAAGTCCTCGGCAAAATCTTGGGTAACACCAGAAAGCCGAATACAGCTATCGCCTGTCACTTCGGCGTACGCCTCTCGGTAGGCAGTCGTCAGCTTCGCTGCTTCTTTCTGTCCACTGAACGCGATGCTGTACCACTTGGCCAGATCCTGGCGCGTTTTGAGAACATTCTTCATCTCCATTTTGTGCCTCCTTTTCCGTGGGTTGAGTGCCAAAGTGTATATACCACAACGCAACTATATTGTAAATATGCACTGACCAAAAGACACCCATGTAGAGCGTCTCTGCTTTCGACTTTATAGACTTTAAGGACTTTTTTAACCCATCCCTTTCGCTTTCCGCCGGGCTTCGTTCTCATCGAGAATCATCTTGCGAATACGAATATTTTGCGGCGTTACTTCCACCAGCTCGTCCGGTCCGATATACTCAAGCGCGTCTTCCAAATCCATGATTCTTGGGCTGTTGAAGTGTTCGGCGCTGCCGTCGCCTTTAGAACGCATGTTAGAAAGCTGTTTGGTTTTACAAACATTCACCCGCATATCTTCCGAGCGGGCGTTTTGGCCCACCACTTGTCCTTCGTACACTTCTACCGCCGGGCCAAGAAATAACACCCCCCGGTCCTGCACATTCAAAAGACCATAAAGATTTGTGATACCAGTTTCGTGGGCAACGAGCGAACCTTGGTCGCGGCTATGCCAATCGCCCGGGTCGGTATCATATTGATAAAAGCAAGTGTTGATAATACCAAGACCTTTGGTGTCGGTTAAAAATTCGGTGCGATAACCAAACAACCCGCGGGTTGGGATAATAAATTCTAAAAACGTCACGCCATTTTCAACGTACATATTTTGCATAAGGCCGTGGCGGCCGCCCATTTTTTGAATGACGACGCCGGAATATTGTTCTGGCACTTCCACAAACACTTGCTCGTAGGGAGTAAGTTTTTTTCCGTCCTCTTCTTTATTGATAACCTGCGGCTGGGAAACCTGAAGTTCAAACCCCTCGCGGCGCATGCGTTCGATGAGAATGGCGAGATGAAGTTCGCCGCGACCCGACACGATCCAACCTGTCCCGCCCGAAGCGGCGGGGTCGGCTCCGTCCACGTCAACTACTCGGAGCGCCACGTCAGTTTCGAGTTCTTTAAAGAGACGCTCGCGAATTTGGCGTGAAGTGCTAAACTTGCCTTCGCGTCCGGCAAAAGGAGAATCATTAACGCTGAAAGTCATTTTTACCGTTGGCTCTTCAATAGAAATTGTCGGGAGCGCCACCGGATTATTCACATCGGCCAGTGTTTCACCGATGTTAATGTCTTCAATACCGGCAACGGTAACAATGTCGCCCGCCACCGCCTCTTTAGCTTCAATTTTTTCCAAACCAAAAAAAGTCGTTATAGAAGTTAAGCGACATTTTTTCATCTGCCCGGCGCGGTTGATATGCATCACCTCCTGCCCCGCCTTTAGAACACCATTGTAAATTCGGCCAGTGGCTAGTCGCCCCTTAAAATTATCGGGGGCAATAGATACGGTGAGCATCTGGAGCGGCGCCGCGGGGTCCCCGGTTGGCGCCGGAACAAATTTAAGGATAGCATCAAAGAGCGGCGTGATATCCGTCATTTTATTTAAGTCTGGCTCAAGCCCGGCTTTGCCGGCTTTAGCCGAGGCGTAGATAACGGGAAAATCTGCCACTTCGTCGCTCGCGCCGAGTTCAATAAATAGTTCGAAAGTTTTATCCAGGGCAAATTGCGGCCGAGCGTCCGGTTTATCGATTTTATTTATAACCACAATAATTCGGTGGCCCATGGCTAAGGCTTTTTTTAGTACGAACCTGGTTTGCGGCATTGGACCTTCTTTGGCATCAACCAGGAGCAAACAGCCATCGGCCATTTTTAAAACCCGTTCCACTTCCCCGCCAAAATCAGCGTGTCCGGGAGTATCAATAATATTAATTTTGGTCACGCCCGCCGGTGAGGCCGGGTCGCCAAGCTGGACCGACGCGTTTTTCGAAAAAATGGTGATGCCGCGTTCGCGCTCTAAGTCGTTGCTATCCATAATCGCCTCTTGCGCATCCTGCATTTTTGATAACTTTGTCTGACTTTGACGCAATAAAGCATCCACGAGCGTGGTTTTGCCGTGGTCAACGTGGGCGATAATGGCGATGTTGCGGATATTCATATGAATTTTTACTTCGCAGGAAAAATTCACTTCTGAGTGAGCCTCAGCGAGCGAAGAAGATTCCTTTAATAAGACCTGTTTAAACTGTTACTGAATAGCGCAGTTTACCATAAAATTTATGTTTTGTCAAATATTTAACCTGGATTTGTCACAAAAGAAAAAGCGGTCGCCTTAGGTGACCGCTACTTATGGCGGGTTGGGTGCAGGGAAAAAGAAATTTCCACGCGAATGAGTACTCCCGGAACTAGTTGTTCTTTACCAACGATTTCCAGAAGGGCCGCCGGAGTAAGCACCAGGTAAACATTTTGGTCGAGCTTGGCCTTAATTACCGGGCCGGCTGCCAGCGTAACTGCCAGAAGTCCATTACTAGTAAAATCTAAAGAGCCAAGCATGGCTCCACCAAGAGCGGCGTGTCCACTGCGCTCGGAGAGAAGCATGAGAAAAGTGGAAGGAACAAGTTGGAAGTTACTATTAAATTCGCAACCAATGCCCATGATAATTTCGGTGCGCTCGCCGACGGGGAGGGCCATACCCACTCCTAATTCTAACCCGATCTTAAGCTCACTTTCACGAGGGAGTAAGCTCATGAGTGTCGCCGACCCCAATTCTAAATGAGAATGCCGCGCTGGAGAGGCTGCGACTGGTGAGGCAACAACCGTTAGAACAAAAAAGAGGGCCCTCAAAAGAATGTTTCTCATTCTCTTCTCCTTGTTTTGAGATAGGATAGCCCAAAAACCGACTGCACTTTACCTGAAAAAAGTATTTTTGTCAATAGGTGCGCTGCGGGACCTGTATGTACCTGTGTGTACCTATATGTACCCCCCTGTATGGTACGCCGAATTCACCCTAAAAAATTTCAAAATGGATGTGCTTCTGGTCTATGCCTTGAGCAAGTAATAGAGCGCGGACTTCTTTAACCATCTCCACATTGCCACAGAGATAATAGTCCGCTGGATTGCTTGTGGCCGGCAGATGTTCGGTGACGCGACCGGCCCGGCCAGTCCAGGCCGGGGTCGGTTGAGAAAGTGTAATAGTGTAATCAAAATACGCGCTCCCCTGTTTAAGTTCCTCCAAGCGTTCTTGCCAGAATAAATCTTCCACCGAACGAACTCCAAAACACAGACGCAGGCGAGGAGTGACATCTTTCCGTGTGAGCTCGCTTACAATCATACTCATAATCGGAGCTATTCCCGTCCCGGTGGCAACAAAAACTTTAGCGGGATCGTGATTTTTTTCGCAAACAAAATTTCCGGCCGGATCGCTTACCATAACAGCGTCCCCAATATTCAATTGTGAAAAAAATTGGGAGGCCTTTCCGTCAGAAAGAATCTTGGCGCAAATTTCTAAGTAGCCAGCCTCCGGATCTGATGACAACGAGTAACTGCGAAAAACAACGTTTTCTCCATTAGGGACCTGGAACTGCACAAACTGTCCTGCTAAAAACATAAAACCGGCCGGTCTTTCAAACCTAAGTTCCATAATATCCCGACTAATCAGGCGCTTGGTAAGTAATTTTATGGAATGGAGTTGCCGCTGTGGCATATAGTGTTTAGGTTGACAAAACGCCGTATTTTCTATAGTATAAAGATTAAATTACGCTTTCTTTAGCGCAAACTATACCCGGATAGTAACATAGCGAACTATTTTTGACAATGAAACCAGCAATCAAAAACAAACCGGCTTTAAGAGCACTCACCCGAGGGCGTGAGTTGGATATCGCCGATATGGCCGCTGTTCGCTTTAGAGCCGAACCGGGGGTGAACAAAAAAATTGTTCAAGAGATATCTCGACAGAAGCGGGAGCCATCGTGGGTGCTTGAAAAGCGCCTTAAAGGGCTGGAGTTCTTTCAGAAAACGCCGCTCCCTGCCTGGGGGCCTGATTTGTCAAAGCTAAATCTTAACGAGATTGTCTATTTTGTCCGCCCGGAAGCAAACGAAGCCACTGATTGGAAAGATGTCCCCGAGGAAATTAAAAAAACCTTTGACAAGCTCGGCATTCCGGAAGCGGAAAAAAAGGCTCTGGCCGGTGTCGGGGCGCAGTACGATTCGGACGTGGTTTACCATAACCTCAAAAAGCAATGGGCAAAACAAGGGGTAATTTTTGAAAACATGGATGTGGCGGTGCAAAAATATCCGAAACTGGTGAAAAAATATTTCATGACCCAGTGCGTGCCGATTAACGACCATAAATTTGTGATGCTTCACGCCGCGGTGTGGAGCGGCGGCACCTTCATTTATGTTCCCAAAAACGTCACGATTGATCTGCCGCTCCAGGCCTACTTCCGCATGAACGCCCCCTCGGGCGGACAATTTGAACACACGCTCATTATCGCCGATGAAGGGTCCAATGTGCATTACATCGAAGGCTGTTCCGCGCCGCGCTATGGAAAAAGCTCTCTCCACGCCGGCTGTGTGGAAATTTTTGTAGGGAAGGGCGCCCGGGTGCGTTACTCTTCGATTGAGAACTGGTCCAAAGATACCTATAACCTTAATACTAAGCGAGCGCTGGTGGATGAAGACGGAGTTATTGAGTGGGTGAACGGCAATATGGGTTCCGGCGTTACCATGCTCTACCCTTCCTCAATACTGCGTGGCCGGGGAGCCCGCTCCGACTCTTTGGGCGTTGCTTTTGCCGGCCCGGGGCAAAACCAAGATACGGGAGCGAAAGCGATTCACGCCGCTCCGAATACGAGTTCCACCATTATTTCCAAATCAATTTCGCGCGCTGGCGGGGTCAACACCTTCCGGGGACTTATCAAAATTATGCCGCACGCGACGGATGTGAATGCCTCCATGGTCTGCGATGCTCTCCTCATCGGGAAAAATTCCATTGCCAACACCATTCCAGAACTCAAGATAAAAAACGATCAAGTGAACGTAGCGCACGAAGCCCGGGTTGGTAAAATCGGTGAAGAAGAAATTTTCTTTCTGCAATCGCGCGGCTTATCCGAACAAGAAGCGACGCGTCTGGTGGTCTCCGGATTTATTGAACCGATTATCAAAGCCCTGCCGCTCGAATACGCGCTGGAATTAAACAAACTTATCGAATTAGAGATGGAGGGCGCTGTCGGATAAATATGATTAATGTAAAAAAACAATTCCCTGTCTTCAAGCACCAGCCTGATTTGTCGTATCTTGATTCCGCCTCTACCACCCAAACTCCAAAGGTCGTGCTTGACGCGATGAATGACTACTACACCAAATACCGCGCCAATGTGCACCGCGGAGTGTACACATTAAGTGTTCAAGCGACAGAACAATATGAAAATGCTCGAGAGATCGTGGCCGAGTTTATCAACGCCGAGCCAGCCGAAATTATCTTTTCTTCCGGCGCCACCTTTTCACTTAATCAACTTTGCCATTCCCTCTCCCCCCGCCTCTCGCACCGCGATAATGTGGTTTTGACGCGGATGGAGCACCATGCTAACCTCGTGCCCTGGCAGCAGATGGCGAAGCACTATGGATTTGAGCTGCGATTCATCGAACTGACAAAATCCCCCCTTGAGGGGGGATTTGTCATCGACCTCGCTTCCGCCCGCAAACTCATCGACGCAAACACCAAAATTGTTAGCTTCAGCCTCGCCTCCAATGTTCTTGGCACAGTTACTCCGGCGGAAGAAATTATCAAACTCGCCAAGAGACAGCGCGCCATCACCATCATCGACGCCGCCCAAGCCGCCGGGCACATGCCGATTGACGTCAAAAAACTTGATTGTGATTTTCTCACTTTCTCCGGCCACAAAATGTATGGCCCCACCGGCAGCGGTGTCTTATACGGTAAAAAAGTGCTGCTTGAAGAACACTTGGAACCGTTTCTCTTTGGCGGAGAAATGGTTACGGAAGTAACGTACGGAGATGCTACCTGGAATGAAGTGCCTTGGAAATTTGAAGCCGGCACGCAGAATATCGCCGGAGCGATCGGCCTCGGCGCGGCCGTAAAATTTATAAAGGAAATTGGATGGGAAACTATTCAAAAACACGAAAACGAATTAACAAATAAACTAATCAGCGAATTAACCGTCGCGGGCGTAAAAATAATCGGCCCGGCCGCGGCCGGTAACCGCCTGGGCGTGGTCTCATTTGTCATCCCCGGCGTTCACCCTCATGATGTGGCTGAAATTTTAAGCCAAGAAAATATCTGCGTCCGTGCCGGCCAGCACTGCGCCATGCCGCTCATGAAACACTTGCGCCTAGAGAGTGGAACTGTCCGCGCCTCAATCGGGCTATATACCACCGAAGAAGATATTGAAAAATTAATGCGAGGAGTTGAAAAAGCAAAAAAGATATTTCTATGACCAACGAAGTTTATAAAGAATTAATTCTTGAACTTAACCGCCACCCACTCAATAAAAAAAAATTGAGCGACTTTGACGTTCGCCACAAAGAAACTAACCCGCTCTGCGGCGATGAAATCGAACTCTTTATTAAATTCGACGCAAATGATAAAGTAGCTGACGTTGGTTTTCAGGGGGCCGGTTGCGCCATTACCCAGGCATCCGCGTCTCTGCTTACCGATTATATCAAAGGAAAAAGCCGGGCTGAACTAAAAAATATTACCGCCGAAACTATGACCGAAATGCTCGGTCTCCCCCAGCTCAACCCCACACGGCTCCGCTGTCTGCTTCTCGCGCTAAAAGCTCTACAAAAATCCCTCCTGTGAGGAGGGTTGGGAGGTGTGAGCTGCCGAGAGTACGTTCGCATTCCTTTAAACAATTGGCCGCTCAAAATCTCACACCCCCCTACCCCCCTCGAGGGGGGATTACCAACAAAACCATGTCTCTCGAACTCAAGAACCTCCACATCACGACCGCCGGCTTGCTGCGCCGTAGCTTCAGCGAGGCGAGCTTGCTGCGCCGTAGCTTCAGCGAGGCGAGCAAAGAAATTGTCAAAGGTTTAAATTTAAAAATTAAACCCGGTGAAGTGCACGCCCTCATGGGCCCGAACGGCTCCGGCAAATCAACTTTGGCGAACGCCATCATGGGCCACCCTAAATATCAAATCACGGCCGGGCAAATCCTGCTCGATCGCGTTGATATCACTCACGAGTCGCCAGACAAACGCGCCAAACGCGGACTGTTTCTCTCGATGCAGTACCCACCCGAGATTCCCGGCGTTACTATCACCAACTTTTTACGCTTAGCGTGTGCATCGTTGTCCCCCACTGTCCCGATTCCCGAGAATCGAGGATCCTCGACCGCAGTCGGGACCAGAGGGGGGGTGGCGGGGGGGAGGGAGAATCCTATCACCTTCCATAAAAAACTTCTGGAAAAAATGGAAGAGCTCCAAATCAATCCGGAGTTCGCCCGCCGCTCGGTGAATGCCGGTTTTTCGGGTGGAGAGAAAAAACGCGTTGAAATTCTCCAGCTCGCTATGCTGAACCCGCGCTACGCCATTCTTGACGAAACCGATTCGGGTCTCGACGTTGACGCCCTTAAAATTGTCGCCGAGGGTATCAATCATTTTAAAACCAAAGATCGGGGAATTTTGCTCATCACTCACTATAATCGAATTCTAAAATATGTGGTACCAGACATTGTGCATGTGATGGTAAACGGAAAAATTGTAAAAAGCGGAGGAAAAGAGTTAGCGGAGGAAATTGAAAGGGATGGGTATGTGTCATTGCGAGGAGAAGCGTAGCGACGACGTGACAATCCCCTCTCAATCAGAACCAATTCATTTAACCAACTGAGCACTCCGGCCAGGGGATCCCCACGACCCTTCGGAGGGTCTCGGGATGACAATAATTTAACTTTATGCCCCATATCCACGATAAAGTAGATTTCACCGTTGAGGTCTTCATTGTTCACAAAAACAAAGTGCTTCTGCGTTTACATGATAAATACAAAATTTGGCTGAGTGTCGGCGGCCATATCGAGCTCCACGAAGACCCCAATGAAGCGGCGCTGCGCGAAGTAAAAGAAGAGGTTGGTTTGGATGTAGTCCTAGCCGACGATATGCGCTCGCTTCCGCCTCTTATCAAAAACGGCCGCGGGCTTATCCCGCCCAAATCTATCAGTCGTCATAATACCTCGCCCACGCACGAGCATGTGGTTATGATCTACTTTGCCACTTCTCCAACCGACCAAGTTGTCGAACCGGAGACGGAGCGTAGCGGCGGCCTGAAGTGGGTAACCAAGGAGGAGCTTGATACTGTGGAAAATTTATTGCCGGAAATAAAATTTTACGCCGCGCGCGCTCTCACAGAGCTTGGTTCACTTTAAAAAAATCTGTATAATCCTTACTTACTAATCCGCGTAATCTGTGTTAACTAAAGAGCAAATCATTGCAATCCTCCAAACCGTACTCGATCCGGAAATCGGTTTGGATATTTGGACCATGGGACTCGTCTATGATATTATCATTGCCAAGGATAGCGTAAAAATTATCATGACCTACACTACCCCAATGTGCCCGTGGGGGCCCCAACTTAAAGAAGAAATTGAAACCACTTTAAAAGATACTCTTGATGTTAAAAAAGTTGAGGTTGAAATAACTTTTGACCCTCCCTATAAAATGCCGGAGGAGTTGCGAGCGATGTTTGGAATTTAAATGTCATTTCGATCCGCCGGCTGGCGGTGAGAAATCTCTGTCGTAATCGGCCAACGGACAGAGATCTCTCCTTTCACTCGAGATGACAATTTTTATGAACAACATTAAAATACCAGAAAATTTACCGGAAAAAATTTCGCAAAAAATACGAGCGGGAGGTAAAATTCGCCGCATTGTTGTCGACCGAGAAAAATGCATCGGCGCCAACTCCTGCGTGGCCGTAGCCCCGGGGGTATTTCAGCTCGATAGCGAAAACCTGGCCTATGTGGTAGACCCGGATAGCGCTGACGAAGATACGATCCTAATGGCCGCGCAATCTTGCCCCGTGCTTGCGATTATCCTCTACGACGCGAAAGGTAATAAACTTTTTCCGGAGAAATAAAAAAATACAATAAATGAAAACCCTGTACCGTTTTTGGTACAGGGTTACTATTCACGCATCCAAGGTTTCAGCCGATCGCCCGGCTTGCGGATGCGAATCGGCGTGGCCGCCAAACCATCGGGTGGATTAAGCTGCCCGATGACTTCAAACTGGAAAAAATATTGCCGACCCGCGGCAAAAACACAACTAATGATTCCCGAGAGGACGAAAGCCAACGCGTTCAAACAAAGAGCGCAATGGAGAATAAGAAAGACCGGGCCTGGCGGGTGGCTACGACCAAGCCAGAAGCTCGCGACTATCCACAACAAGGCTAAACCGAGCATCAGCCACTTGAACAAAGTGTGAAACTTGAGGGAAGTTCGCTGGCGCGAGCAATAGTATTTCTGGCGGGCTTTAATTGCTGTCTCCATGCCAATTTCTAGCTGATGTAACCAAGTAAACTCTCGAATTAAGATCGACCGAGCAATTTTTTTACCCAGCCACTCCAAACTTCCAACAGCAACAAAAACTATAAGAAATAAAATGGCTACCGCGGTAAAAATTATCGTCACGAGCATGGCGGCCTCCTTTTTAACACCTCAATTGTCAAAGAAAATTTAACGCTTCACTTTACCACCCACTGCGCGTTCTGCACCACGCTCTCCTTCTTTAGATAATACTCGTGCAACGAGGGGCGGTCGTCGGTAATTTTCCCGAGGTCGCGCCACTCCATAAAGAGCTGGTAGCAACGATCATCGGAGCAGAATACCATGTTCCCCCCTGAAAGCTGTTTACCACACACCTGACAAACATCCTGGACCTTTGTTCCCATGATTGCCTCCTTACGTGAGCCGCTGTTTTCGGCCACACGGTTGGTGGTTCAGGCTTTCTAAGCCACCTTGGTGTGGTCGGTATTTTTAGCTGGATTTTCGGTGCGCGAACCAGCCCAAGAGGGCGGCGCTGGCTAACGAAAGCGCGTTGGTCACCGCGTAGAGCCAGAGCGACACGGGCACAAAGACAAACAGGTCGCGCACCGTGGGTACAAAGATAATGATATTCAAAACTACCAGTGTAATCAAACCAATCGCGAGGAGCAGAGTGTTTTCTTTCACCTGCCGCCACTCTCGGGAAAAAATAACGGTAAAAATTTGAGACACTACCAGGGCTACAAAAGCCAAGGTTCTCCCTAAATTAATATCCCCGCCAACAATTCCAAAGTAATAATAAAGGCCGAAACTCAAGGCCGCGTATCCCCCGCCTTGAAGTATCACTTGGCCCCAAAAATGACGGTTAATGAGCGGCTCCCTCGCCGAACGCGGCGCGCTCCGCATAAGAGCTTGACGCGGCCGTTCCCGTTCAAATCCAAGCACCGCCGCCGGATCAGAGAAAAACTCCAAAAAAATAATACTGACCGGAACAAAAAATAAATCTTGACCTAAAAAGAGCGGCGCCAGAGAAAGAACAACAATCGGGATATGGAAGGACAGTAAAAAAACAAAGGATTTCCGCAAATTATCGTAGACTCTTCTCCCTTCCTCCACTGCCCTAACAATGGTGGCAAAATTATCATCAAGGAGCACCATCCCGGCAGCGGCTCGCGCCACCTCGGTACCCTTTTTGCCCATGGCGATACCGATGTTTGCTTTTTTGAGAGCGGGAGCATCATTAACCCCATCCCCCGTCATCGCCACAACTTCTCCCTTGCCCTGTAAAGCTTCCACGATCAGATATTTTTGCTCCGGCTTTACGCGATAAAAAATAACCTGATTTTCTACCGCCACGCCCAACTCTTCGGACGATAATTTCTCCAACTCTTCGCCGCCGATCGCTTGGGTATGTCCATTCAGTCCGATAGCCTTGCCTACCGCTTGAGCCGTAAACTGATTATCCCCGGTAATCATCACCACCCGAATTCCCGCCTGTTCACAGGTGGCCACCGCCTCCTTTACTCCGGCGCGCGGCGGATCGGCCATGGCCAGCAAACCACTAAAGCTAAAGCCGTCCTCCGCAAAATCTTCGTTGGAGCTACAGGGCCGCTTGGCCACGCCAATTACCCGATACCCAAGTTCCGCCAACTCTTGAAAAACCTCAAGCGCCCGCCGTCGTTCCGCTTCAGGAATAGCCGAGGAAGCAATCACGCGCTCCGGGGCGCCAGCGGTGTACTGATGACACTTGCTATCAGGCCCCTCCCAGCTATGATGAACCATTTTCGAGCTGGCGTTGAAAGGGCTATCTTTATGAAGACGGTAGCGTGTGTGGATCTCTTTTGGGTCAAGACCTATGTTCTTGCTAAAACGCTGTACTTCTACCTCAATTGGATCCACCGCCACTTGCTCCAAAGCAAGGAGAGCATCGCTGATCAACTGCTCGAATATTACTCTCCCTTTTTGTTTGTTGTCAAGAGTTATTATCTTCCCGTCAAAATATACTTTTTGAAGCGACATCTTACCTTCCGTAAGGGTCCCGGTTTTATCGGAACAAATAACGGTGGCTGAACCCAAAACTTCCACCATCGCCATTTCTCTGACCAAAGCATTCTTTTTAGTCATGCGCCATACCCCCATAATTAAAAAGACGCTAAAGACAACAGCAAATTCTTCGGGAATAATTGAAATTGCCACGGTTAAGGCGCCAAGGACTCCGCGCAAGAGCCCGTGCCGCAACGTTAGAAGCAAACCAGTCGCCAGAGCGATAAGGACGGCTGCAATCGCTACCACCCGCACTAATTTCTCAAATTTACGCTGAAGCGGTGTCTTCTCCTGAATAATTTTCTCCAATAAATTACCAAGTTTTCCGTAAGCCGTTGCGCCGCCGGTGGCGACAATCACAGCGTAACCCTTTCCCTGAACAACCATGGCGCCTTGATACAGTTTGTTCTCCTCGACTACGTTGCCCTCGGCCGCTAGTTTGGCGTTCGGCGCCGATTCGCCGGTAAGAACAGACTCGTCAACCATAAGTCCGGGAGAATAAATCACAACGCCATCGGCCGGCACTTTAGCGCCGGCGGTAAGGTATATCATGTCTCCCGGAACCAAAAATTTACTCTCCAAAGTAAGCAAACGGCCGTCGCGATTCACCTGGCATTCTTCCACGAGCAAGGTATCCAGAATTTCAATGGCCTTATTGGTACGCTGCTCTTGAAAAAATTCAATAATCCCGATTGGGATTATTGAAAGGGCAACGACTATTGCTTCCACACTATCACCGAGCAAAAAATACACCACGGCTGTGGCGATTAAAAGAAGCATCATGGGCTCGGAAAAGATTCTCCACAATCTGCCAAATTGATTTTTTTTCTTGGCCTGCGGCCGAGCGTTGTAGCCATACTCCTTAAGCCGCGTTTCAGCTTCCAAAGAGCTAAGGCCGTGATAACTTTTCCCTTCGGCTATGATCGCCTCGATAGAATCAGGAGACATACGCTGAAAATTACTAATATCCAATATCTAATTTCTAATGAATTTTACATCTTCTTCCAAAATCTGCCTTCCTCAAACATTTGCCGCTTCCATTTGTAGAAATCAAGATAATCGCAGAGAGTTAAGTCCGGCGTAGATGAAGCCGTGTAATTTGTCGCGCAGGTAATCTCGCTTGGGACATTGTAATCAATCGTCCGTTTGCCGTTCCGCCTCACCTGATTAATATAAAGACCAAGCTCATGCATGCCAAGGAGGCTGGGAAAATTTTTTCGGTCGTCAAAGATAGAGTGTCCTTCAAACGAATTCGGTATGTTGATATTTAAAATATTGAGGATAGTGGGCGTAACATCCAAACCAGAGGCGTAGGTGTCTACTGTTTTCGGTAAAACGCTATCGGGGATATACATCAAAAAAGTATTCTCGTCATAGTAGGTGAGTTTTTCGGCATCACCCGGAAAAAGATCGCGGGTTAGCGCGGCCGGAAATACGGCGTGGTCGGCCACGGTTATAAGAATGGTATTATTATAGAAGGGACTTTGTTTAAACTGCCGCCAAAATTTTTCAAACGCGTCATCGGTCGTGTGGAACATGTTTAGAATCGGTTGCTGGCCATCCTGGTAGTTCACCGCGTCCTTGGCCAAATTAAACGGCGGATGAGTATCAACGGTCGCGAGCATGGTAATAAACGGCTGCGGAGTTGATTGCATAAAATTCCACAATGTCGGAAAAAGCTGGTGATCCGAATAACCCCACGAGAGCGGCTCGCCTTTGATATACTTCTTTAGCTCCTTGGTGCCGAATATCTTGTCGACGCCAGCGCTCGTAAAAATCCCATCTTTCTGAGCGAACTCTTTGTCTACCGCCGTGATATAACTCGCGTATTTGAAGCCGGCGTATTTTTTAAGCACCTCCGGCAAACAGAGCAGGTGGTGATTTTGCAGTTTACGCTCGTTCTGAATTTCGTTGTGTCCGGTTGGAGGCAAGAACGAACAAAGCTGCGAGAGGGTGCCGGTAATTGTTGGTGTGGAAGCGTTGTAATAATTTTTAAAAACAGTCGTGTGTGAATCATTCGCCATCAGATCAAAACCCGGGGTAAGATCCTTAAACCGCGGATTGTAAACATCCGTAAGGCGGGCGGAGAATGATTCCAAAAAAACAATCACGATGTTCGGTCGATTTTTTAGTAGTCGGTCCGGCAATAATTTCTGGGTAGAGGTGGCGAACACGTTCGGCCGCTCATTCACGTAAAAATTTTCTGGATTGTAGCGCAAACCAAACTTCTCCAATTTCTTTTGCACTGCCGGATCGAGCGTCACCGGCTCGTTTCTTCCCAAAAAATAATCGTAAAACGATTTGGCAATCGCGTGCTCGGGAGTATTTCGAAACGAGGCGAGACCGAGGAGACCCACGAGAGCGACAAGGCCGATAGCGCTGTTGTAAAAATACCAGTACCGTTTCGGGATTTCGGCGTGCGCTTCGAGTATCTTTCTTATTACCAGTATCAACACGCTACCCACTGCCAGCGCCCCAACGATAAGGAGGTAGGTAATGTTGTTCCACACCACGCCCGCCGACCCGGCCAGATGCTCAAGCGCTACCGGACTAAAGTAAAGACCGGAATAGTAGAGAATCCCGGTGTTCACGACCCATAGAGCCAAGGCGGCAACGAAGCAAAGACACCACAGGACAAAGGGAGCGTATTTAAGATAGCGCGATCGTGTTTCAAGCTTCCAATATAAAAAACTGGCTGCTACATATCCAAAAATCCAAAACATGGTCATCGCCACCGCCCGGAACAAAACGATGTTAAAATAACGAATGTTGGAATCAAGAATATAATAATGATAAGCGCCGTACTGAACGACCGCTTGCACGATAAATAAAAAATAGGCAAAGAAAAATAACCGCCTATTAAGAAGAACCCAGTGCCGGGAATCGGGATGATGCTTGAGATATGCTTCCAGGCGCCAAAAAACAAGGAGGAGCGCCACGGAAATATAAGCAAGGCTTAAAAGTTCGTTCCGGAAAAAAAAGACAAGGAAAAGAAACGAGGTATAGAGATAGAGCGGATCCAGAAACCGATAGAATTCTTCCTGCCAAAAGGGGTGTCGGCGCGTTCTCGTGACCAGCGCTCGAAAAATAAATTTACCGAAACGATACGCGACATAGACCGCCAGCCAGACCGCCAGGGCTTGGCCGGCGAAAATCCATTTCGGATGCTTCCAAAGATGGTACCAGCTCCAGCCCGCCGCCATAATAAAAGAACCAGCCAAGGAATATAAGCTGGAAAGTTTAATCTTTAACATTTTATTAGACATTAGATATTGGATATTTGTCATTCTTCAATGCCGTATTCTTTATTTTTGCGCCGAGCCTGGTTTTCTTTTGATTTGCGGCTGCGCAGCTTCACCTTATGCTTTTCCAACTCAACTTTGAGATGGTTGTGCAACCGATCGGTGGCCTCGTAGACGCTTTCGGAAGTTTGCTTGCCGAAAACATCGTAGCCGGGAACTTCCAGCTTGCACTCTACAAAAAATATCTTGCCTTTCAAATGATGGTGCGTTTCCATCCCCATCGCGATGTTGGCCCGAATGATGCCGGGAAAAAATTTCTCTAGGCTACTAATTTTTTTATCAAGATAAGACTCGATTGCGCTGGTAAGCTTTGCGCCTCTCCCGACGATAGTAATACGCATACACGTAAAAATTAGTTGATAATCTGAACTTCCTCCTCAAGTTCAATACCGAACTTATTATACACCCTAGTCTTAACCTCTTCAACCACGCCGAGTACATCGGCCTGGGTGGCGTCTCCCCTATTGATTATAAAGTTGCCATGCTCCCGAGACACCATGGCATTGCCAACTTGAAAACCTTTGAGACCAGCTTGCTCAATAAGCCAGCCGGCGGCGATTTTTTTATAGTTTAAAAATCGTTCCGGCAAGAGGCTTTGGTCTTTTTTCCACCGTTCTAAGGGAACATTTTTAAAAAAACTCCCGGCTGATGGCGCGGAGGCTTGTTTGCCTTTGCGTTCGGCGATAATCTTTTGCGTCATAGCGATATTTTCAGCGCGGTTGCCCGGCTTAAGGGCAAAGCGTCCGGCGAGTATCACGTCGTGATTGTGTTTAAAAATACTATCGCGATATCCAAAAGAACACTCCGCCGGGGTAAGTTCAAGCACCTCGCCATCGCGCCAAACAAACGCCGTTTCAATACTGTCTTTTATCTCTCCTCCGGTAAACGCGTAACGCGCGCCGGCATTACCGCGAATAGCGCCGCCCACCGTACCGGGAATTCCCGCCGCCCACTCTAAACCTGCCAAATTATGCTGTGTCGAGAGTTGTACCAGCTGACTCAAATCCATTCCCGCCTCAACTTCAATCGTCTGGCTTTCTCCCAACCCACCTTGGGTGGAGACTTTCGACTTTCGACTTTCGACTTTAATTACGACTCCTCCCCACCCTTCATCTGGCAAAACCACGTTTGCCCCACCGCCTAAAATTAAACAATCTATCCCCTCGGCCGATAAAAAATTTAAGAGTCCGATCAATTTTTTCCGCTCCTCCACCACAACCAAAAATGCCGCCGGCCCGCCGATCTTGAAGGTGGTGAACTTGGCTAAGGGGGCATTAACCTTAACCCGCCCGAATTTTTGAAGAGTTTTGCGCATAAGGCTTAAAGAGGTTGCCAAAATCAGCTTTTTTTAGTATAATCTACCTACTATGTTGGCGCTTAAAAAGGCCCTGGAATCAAACCCTCTCGTCTATATAACCCGCGATATTGAGCGGGCTCTTGGCCTACCTCCCGCGACAAAGAATTACTACATTATATCAAACCACAGCGCTTTTGCGAAGTCCATAGCCCAAGGCTCCCCATCTATCCTTTTAATTAAGGAAAAAAAGAAACTCGACACCCGGGAGCTTCTCGAACACCCATTGGCAGCCAAATTCATCGGCCGCCTTAAAAACCCGCGACTGCTTGTTTTCAAAAGTACCCCGCAGATTGAAAAAATCTGCCAAAAGCGGGGCTCAAAACTCCTAAACCCAAGCGCCGCATTGGCAAGCCAGGTGGAAGAAAAAATTAGTCAGGTAAAATGGCTCGGGAAATTAGCGCGCTATCTGCCACCCCATACCATCACCGTACTCAAAAATGTGGCCTGGAAGAAAGGCAAATTTGTTCTCCAATTCAACCGCGCCCACACCGGAAGTGGCACGATTCTCATCACCTCAAAAAAACAGCTGAAAAAAATACAAACAATGTTCCCCGACCGGCCGATCCGTGTTACGCAATTTATTTCCGGCCCGATGTTTACCAACAACAATATCGTGTGGGGAAAAAAAGTGTTCATCGGGAATATAAATTACCAAATCACCGGTCTCTCCCCGTTCACGGATCAACCCTTCGCCACCATCGGCAACGATTGGGCGCTGCCAACGCAGTTATTAAGCAATAAGCAGAGTAAGCAATATAAGCAGATAGTAAACGGGATTGGGAAAAAACTGGCCGCCGCCGGCTGGAAGGGACTATTCGGAGTTGATATTATTATGGACGAAAAAACCGGCAAACTATATCTCATTGAAATAAACGCTCGCCAACCAGCCTCCACAACCTTTGAATCACAGTTGCAACGGTCTGTCATTTCGAACGGAGTGCAACGTAGTGAGAAATCTCTGTCCAAATCGACAATCCGACAGAGATCCCTCACCCCGACGTCCGTCGGGGGCCTCGCTCGGGATGACAATAAAAAACTAACGGTTTTCGAGTCTCACCTCGCGGCGCTACTTGAGCTATCAGCTAACAACTATCAGCTAATTCCTATTTCCGATGGCGCCCAAATAATAAAGCGTGTCCCCCCTCTGTCATTGCGAGCGAAGCGAAGCAATCCCCTATCTGCCGAAAAGATTAAAAGATTAAAAGATTATAAGATTATTGAATATAACAACACTAAACCCGGCGAAGATTTACTGCGTATCCAAAGCGAACACGGCATTATGCTTAACGATAAAATGTTCAACAGGATCGGGAAGTCGATTCTCTCCTCATTAAAATAATGAAAACCATGCTCTCCCCTGCCGCTCAAAAAGTCATTCATGGCTATCTTAACCTCCCTTTTCCGGGGCTCGCTCACGTGCGCTGCCCATATTTTAATAATACTAAACTCCGGCAGCGGGGGCAACTGCGCGTTCTCGTGGGAAAAGGAACGCCGCAGGAAATTGTCGAAGAAGCCCAAATTATTTCTATTCAATATCACGCCGGTCTCTTTGATAAAACCGGCTCCTGCTGCCTCCACAACGAACACACCGGCGAGCCAATAACGAGCGAAGATATTCGCCGCTTTCTTATTGAGCACAACCTCGGCATTGAATGTTCCGGCTTTGTAACCCAAGTTTTGCGGCAAGAATATCTGGCAACTAAAAATTTCGATCTTACCAAAAAATTGGAGATCGTCTCGCCAACAAAAATTTTTCGTTGGCTCATTGCCAAGCTCCGCCCGGTGGAAAATATCAGCGTAAAAACCTATGCCGATGACCGGAATACCATTAAAATTCTTGACGGGCGCGAGGGACATGCCTATGCCGATCTTCAATCCGGCGATCTTATTATCATGTTGGAGACCGGCCCGGGAAACAAACGCAATCATATCATACTCATTACCGAAAACGCTGGCCGCACGATCACCTATGTTCACGCTCGCGCCTGGAACAGTGAGGGCAAGTATGACCACGGTATTACGGCGGGAAAAATTATTATTACCGCTCCCGAAAAAAACTTGCTCGAGCAAGAATGGCTTGAAAAAGAATGCATGGGAGAAAAAAATGAAACCTACCTGGAAGCCAAACAGGCCAAAATTTTAGAAATCAGACGCATAAAATTCTAACCACATGAATCTGGAACTACTGCAACAATCACTTGTCTACCTTATCGCTTCTACTATCGGGGCTTTTTTGTGGGCGCCTATCCTCACTAAAATTCTCTACAAGTATAAAATTACCCGCCGCGGCGAGTTCGATTTTACCTTGCGGGGCGAGCGTGAGCATAAGGTGGGCACGCCAATTATGGGTGGACTTCTGGTGGTAGTAACGGTAACGGCGGTTACAATGCTTTTCAACTGGCAACGCAAATACACGTATGTGCCTATCGGCGCCATGGGAATAGCGGCTGTCCTTGGGGCGGCTGACGATCTTCTCAACATCTTTGGCGCCAAGCGCCGCCTCCGCCGCCTGGATCACACCCTTACTCTCATCAAAGTACACCGCGCCTGGTACATGAAAATCTGGTACACGCTCACCCTGCCGTGGGCCGCCTTCCGCCACCTCACCAGCATGTTCGGCTCCCACCCCGGCAAAGGCATGCAGGTGCATGAAAAACTGGTCCTGCAATTTCTCGCCGGAGCAATTACTGCTTGGTGGGTCTATGCCAAGCTCGGCGCCAGCTGGCATACGCTCTGGATTCCTTTTGACGGGCAAGTTGACGTGGGCTGGTGGATTATTCCCATTATTATTTTCTTTGTAATGTTTACCGCCAACGCCGTGAATATTGCCGACGGCATGGACGGCCTCGCCGGCGGCTCTCTCATCAGCGCCTTTGTCGGGCTAACAGTTTTGAGCTGGATTGAAGGCCGCAGCGCTTTTGCCCCGCTTAACGCGACGGTGGTGGGAGCGCTTATTGCTTATACTTATTTTAATATCAAACCGGCCCGTTTTCAGATGGGTGACGTCGGATCCCTCGGCCTTGGGACCCTCCTCGCCATTAACGCCATTGCTATTGGCCGGACGCTTCTTATTCCGGCGCTTGGATTTATTTTCTACGTTGAAATAGCTTCCGTTATACTGCAAGTAATTTTCCGCCGCCTGCTCGGCCGCCGGCTTTTCAAAATGTCTCCGCTCCATCATCATTTTGAAATAAAAGGCTGGAATGAAGAAAAAGTGGTTATGCGTTTTTGGCTCATTCAGGCTTTTATGGTAATCGTGGCGGTGTGGCTGGCGGTGCGATGAATGTAGCAGAGTAAGTTTATAAGCAAGGTAAGCAGAATAAGTTTATGGCGACTATTAAAACATTCAACTGAAGAAGCTAAATATCATTTACTCCTTGCTAAGGACTTACATTATATTAGTCTGGAAGCATGTGATACAGTACAACTTCTTGCCGAAGAAGTTGGCAGACTGTTAACTCGCTGGATACAAAGTCAACGCACTTTTTTACGAACTTAATCTGCTTGCTCTGCTTACTCTGCTTACAAGCTATGTATCTCTCCTGGAACAAAACAACAATTACCGACTTCTCGGACAAAAACATAAATAACCTATATGGTGAGGGCTATGTTTTTACCCGCCAAGGAAAAGGCGTGATGAACCAAACCAGAAGTGTCCGTATCGATCTCGCTCAATTTGAGCCAAGCAGTGAAAACCGCCGCGTCTTGCGCAAGACCGAAAATATTCTCTTGCAAAAACTCGCTATTCCCTATGCCGCCTACCACTGGTCAATCGGAAAAATGGGGAAAGATTTTTACGAGACAAAATTTGGTGAAAGAACTTTCAGCGCCCAAAAAATTAAAGAACTGATGACTGATCCGAAGAAGAGTAATTTTAATATGTTGATGGTGTATGAGACCTCACCCCTCGCCCCTCTCCTCAAGGAGAGGGCGGCTCACGATCCCTCTCCCTTAGGGAGAAGGACAGAGGGTGAGGGCTTGTCGCCAATCGGCTACGCGATCTGCCTCGAAACCAACGAACTCCTCCATTACTGTTATCCGTTTTATAATATAAAATATACAATATCCAATATCGGCATGGCCATGATGCTCAAAGCCATTCTCTGGGCGCAAGAAAATAATAAAAAACATATCTACCTCGGCTCGTTTCAGCGTCCGACGGATACATATAAATTGCAGTTTGCCGGACTCCAGTGGTTTGATGGCGAGAAGTGGCAGACAAACCTGGAGAAATTAAAGAATATTTTAAAAAAATGTTATCGTTAATATCACTATGGCTGTTAATCAGACTCGCTTAAACCAACACATCCACTTCATCGGCATCTGCGGGTGCTTGCCCCGCGACCCTGCGCGCGCAATAATGCAAAATAAGTAATGATTATGGAAACTCGAAGAATCCATTTTATAGGTATCTGCGGGGTCGCCATGAGCGCCTTGGCTTTGGCGTTTAAAAAACAGGGTTACAAAGTCACCGGCAGCGATGTCGGCTTTTACCCTCCTATTTCCACGCATCTGAAAGAAGCCGGGGTTGATTTTTATTCGGGCTGGCATCCCGAAAAAATGGGCGCGCCGGACGCGGTAGTCGTCGGCAATGTAGCGAGTTCAACGAATCCCGAGTGGCTCTACGCGCAAGAAAAAAAATTGAACTATAAATCCTATCCCGAAATAATCGCCGACTATCTCGTGAAAAAAAATTCTATTGTCTGCGCCGGAACTTACGGCAAATCAACTTCCACCGCTATTCTTACCTGGATACTAAAAAAAGCTGGCTTTCAACCGAGCTACATGTTTGGCGGATTAAGCTTAAACGCAATGCCGGCGGCCGAGATAATAGACAGTGAATGGAGCGTATTGGAAGGCGACGAATACAAAACTTCTCGCTGGGATGCCTCGCCAAAATTTACTCACTACTCTCCCACCCATCTTCTCCTTACTTCCGTGGTCTGGGATCATGCCGATATCTACCCTACCGAAAAAGAGTATACTGAAGCGTTTGAAAAATTAGTAAACATGGTTCCGAAAAATGGATTATTGGTGGTATCGGAGCAGGCCGTCAAAGTGTTGGACCTCCCCTCGCCCCTCCTTGGTAAAGAGGGGACAAGTATCCTCCCCCTACCAAGGGGAGGTGTCCCGACGGAGGAGGGACGGAGGGGTCTTATCACCTATGGAAAAAATTTCACCAATGACTATGCGTATACTAATGTTGTTCAATCGAAAAACGGCCTAAAATTTGACATCGTTCACCGGGGAAAAACATATCCCGTCATATCTTCAACTCTCGGAGAATACATGGCCGATAATATTACCGGCTGTTTTGCCCTGGCGCACCAAATTGGCATTGAGCCTGAAAAAATAATCCGAGCGCTGGAGCAATTCAAAGGCATGAAACGACGGCTCGAAAAACGCTATGAAGGCGCCGTTACTATCTTTGACGATATCGCGCACTCCCCCGCCAAAGCCAAAGCCGTTCTTGAAACCTTGCGCAAGGTTTATTGTCATTCTGAACGCAGTGAAGAATCTCTGTCTCAATCATCAAACGGACAGGAATCCTTCGTTTCACTCAGGATGACAACACCAAAGATCTATGCCGTGTTTGAGCCAAACACCGGCAACCGCCGGCCGCAAGCCGCCTCATGGTATAACAACGCCTTCATGGCCGCCGACGAAGTGCTCATTCCGCGTCTGACAAAAATAAAAATAAACCCCACAGAAAAGCCGCCGCTCGAAGGGGCCGAGATTGCCGAAATAATCTCTAGAACACATGGAAGCGTGCAATATCTGCCCGAAGACGAAAAACTGCTGACATACCTTGAACAAAAAATACAACCGGGAGATGCGGTTGTGTTCTTAGGAAGCCACGGATTTAGAGGAATGATTGACGAATTAGTCTATAAAGTCGAAAGTCCATAAAGTCTACCAACGGACTTTTGACTTTACAGACTTTCGACTATTATTTCCCCTCATCCACCACCTCGGTGACAAGCTGATCTCCGCTTGCGTCAGCGATCATAAGGGTGATGCCACAAAAATTGCATTCAACAATTTGCTCCTTTACCAAATTAGGATAGGGGGATAAATCAACCTCATTTTTACATTCTGGACAAACAAGACGCATGAAGGTAAAGTTAAATCTAAAAACAAAACTAAGTATACACAATTAACATAATTTAAGCAACTTAGATTCCAGAATCTAAGTTGGCAATTTATTGTTATGAAAACACCGCAACTTCCCATACCCAAACTTTCGCGAGCTCTCGGCACTACTTCCGAAGTCTGGCTCAAACGCGAAGACTTGCACAATTATGGCTCGCATAAGGGGCGCTCGATTCCCCTGATGATCGCTCACCACCACCGTGGCGGCATTTCCAAATTCGCCATTTCCTCATCAGGCAACGCGGCGCTGGCCGCCGCTCTCGCCGTCCT
Organism: uncultured Gammaproteobacteria bacterium; assembly: GCA_964570525.1. Taxonomy (GTDB): domain Bacteria; phylum Patescibacteriota; class Patescibacteriia; order Magasanikbacterales; family GWA2-37-8; genus CAZMYO01. The sequence goes on from CAZMYO010000054.1 coordinate 37,762, forward strand.
CGCGCACAATAAAAATAAACCTTCCGATCAGCTTGACCTACATATTTTTACGGGAATGACTATTGACCCCGAAAAACTTGAAAGTTTAAAAATGCTCACCACTAAATATATTTTTTTGGAGCAAGTTAAAAACCCGAAACAGCAAGCGCTCCAGTGGGCGCAATCTAACCACGGGGCAATTCTGCGTCAATCCACCGATGAGCAGGCGCTTCCGGGCTACTTTGAACTCGCGGAGGAACTTGGGAAGATCGAAAGCTTATCCGCCATCTTTGTGCCCACTTCCTCCGGCACTGCCGCTCTCGGCCTCTACCAAGGATTCAAAAGGCTCGAACTCAATCCAGAAATTCATATCATTCAAACCACTTTCTGTCATCCGATGGTAGCCTCGCTACTCTCCTCACCCTCGCTTGCCACCGCCATTGTTGATAAAGTAGCGCGCCGCAAAGAGGCCGTGCTTGCGGCATTAAAAAATAGCCGGGGGGCGGGCTGGATTGCTACCAACGAAGAAATTATTGAAGCGATAAAACTTGCCAAGGAAACTGCCGACATTGATATCTCGCCGAACAGCGCTCTTTCACTCGTCGGCCTACAACAAGCTATAAAAAACGGCCGAACCTGGCCGGGACCGGTAGTTTGCCTCATCACTGGAAAATAATATCCGAATTTTTTAATTATCACTCATCACCACCAGTTCTTTCCTGCCTTCGTTATTCACCTCCACCGCGCCGAGCGTTATCGCCTGACTGCCAAAAAATCCACTGATGGTAAACTCGGAAAGTTTTTTCCCTTTAGCGGTAAATAAACGTACCAGGGGTTTTGCTGCGGCGCTCTGTACCGTCGCGATCTCTTCCGCCTTATCTCCGTTAAAATCTCCGGTGGCAATAGTAAACCCGCCGCGATAATTTTTTCCATAAGGATAAAAACGCTGTTCCAGCTTTCCGGAAGAATTAAAAACCCCTATTTCGGCGGAACGTCCCGATACCGCCGCTAAAATAATCTTGTTGGTCTTGCCTCCATCAAAACTCGCCAAGGCCGGAGAAAACCCTCCGCGATAACTTTTCCCAAAAGGATACCAATCGGCTTTAACAATCTCGCCGTGATAATTATAGATTAAAACCTTGCCTCCGGTTGCTGGCGCCACTACCAGCTGGACTTCTTTTCCGCCCGCGATTTTTCCAACAGCCAATCTAATTTCACCCTTAAAGTCACCGCCAAAGGGGCGGTCTTCTAACCAGCGCGCCCCCAAACTATTAAATATTTCCAATTTATTGCCGGTAACCAGAATTTTTTCGGATTTGCCATCGCCATCAAGATCGCCATTATAAATCTTGGTACCGCCCGCCAAACCTTCTTCAAAAGAAAAAAAACCGTTGCGCGCGCGGCTGCCATCAGCCCGATAAAATCTAAGAAAAGACCCGTTTTTCACCGCGACAGCTTCTACTCTCTTGAACATTTTATACATTATCATCCCATCGCGCGCGCCCAAGCGCGCTTTGTCCGCGATGTTTCCGTCATTGACCTTGGGGTCTTGCGCGCCAATAATTTTTTCATACTCCCCGCCCAAATCAACTTCCTGCGATTCACCGGTGGTGTTAAGAAGAACTATGCCGTTCTCGTAATCTCGCCGCCACACGCCCTCTCGAAACCGCGGCTGGTTAGCGAGTGAACGCGCTTCACCCACCGGCTCGCCGAGCTTGGCGTCATATTCATCGTACCACCACACCTGGGCATGATCCTTGTCGCCAAAATCAAAACTGTAATAAATATTATTCACGAGGAGACTGCTCGCCAAGCCGAAACGCATCTGCCGATAATTATTTCTTTTGCCGGTATTGTTGGTATTGCTGTTAAACACATACAAGCGCGGTTCTTGGTTGAAAAATCTAATCTTTTCAAGCCGAGTCATAATCGCGCCCCAGTCGCCGTTGGCTTCCCAGGGAGTCGGAAAGTTTTCATACATTCGCCCGTTGATATATTTTTGCATCGACTCAATCGAGCTGCCGTTGGTGAGGATATACTTCACCCCCAACTCCGCCCGGCTTAAACCCAATAAATAGTTGGTTCGCCGCACCCACTCCTGGTTGAGCAAGGTTGCGTCATCGCGTACGCCATCGCGATCGAGATCAATGTCTCCGCCATTTACCGTACTCAATCCGTCGTACACCTCATCCCAGAAAACACCATCCCAAATTCCTTGAGAAATAATTTTCGTCTTTACAAAATCAAGCAAATAATTCGACCAGGCTTCGCTCATATCAACACTTTTAAGCCCCGGCCAGTTGGAAACAATTCCGCCCTTGGTATCGCGCAGCCACCATTCGTCTTTAACCCTAAAATCATTATACAAAACATTGGCTGGGTAATGCTTCCAGTTCTCGTTATAACTTTTCGCCGACACGTAGGCCAATAAAATTATCTGCGGATTCTGGCGCTTGATGCGCTCAATGGTAACGCGGTTGGTGATCGCCTGTTCGGGACTTAAGATGAGCAGATCGGTCTTAGACAGGTTATCAATCGAAATGGGGTCGGCGGGGAGGGTTCCCAAAAAATAATTGGCGAGAAGCGGCGCCGAATAACTTTTGTGTACAAAAAAAGACATCGCCAAAAATATGCCGAGAAGCAACGAGATAATCCCGCGGTAAATAAAAATTTTCCAAAATTTCATACCAAATTAATGCTTGTAGCATAGCATACCGCCATGGTACAATCAATACGTTAAATCTATGCGTTTACAGTTCAAATTCTCCACTTTTTTAATCGTCGCCTTAATTATTTTTACCGTTATTAATCCTCTCTCCAGCCTGGATATTTTGGCGTTCCTAATTATTGCTTTTGCCATCCTCTATAAAATTTTCGGCGATTATATCTTGTTCGTTTTTTTGGCATTGCGTCCGCTTATAGATTATTGGCGTGACTCGGTGATTTTCTCGAGTAACTTGGTGAATTTTAATATTAATGCCGGCATCGCTCTCTTACTTTTTCTCTGGTCGGTTTATTTTCTTACGGTTAATTATCGCCACTGGAAAGAATTGCCCTTAAAATGGATTTGGGGCGCTTTCCTAGTCTGGTGCGTCATCTCTTGGACGTACAGCTTCGACCGTTCAGCTACCGCGACCGAAACGCTAAAAGCGACCAATTTGTTCACTCTCTTCGCCGCTACCTTTGTGCTGCAAAAAAAATATGGTGAGAAAGCCCAACGTTATTTTTGGCAGGCTCTTCTGGGCGGAGCAATTATCCCGCTCGCGCTTGCTCTGTATCAGTTACTATCCTACACGGGATTAACCATAGACGGCGTACCCAACCGCATCTACGGCACCTTCGCTCATCCGAATATCCTCGCTACTTATGCCCTTCTTTTGTTCATGGTCTTTGTCAAAGAAACAGTAGTGAAAATTCCCCCTTCGCAGGGGAGTACAAGGGGGGTGTTGGCAAATCACCGCGCGCTCGCCATAGGACTGGCCGCGATACTCCTGGCTACCATTGCCTTTACCTATACCCGCATTGCCTGGATCGGCCTCGCTTTTTTTATTTTGGTCATTGGCTTCGTTTTCTACAGAAAAATAACAGTCTGGGCAACGGTAGCGGTGGCGGCGGCCTTTCTCCTATTTTATCCGATAAACGATTTTCTCAAAACGCGCTATAATTATAATCTGCAGTCTATTCATATTATCGCTCGCCTCACCGGCCGCGGTGAAGAAGCAGACTCTATCAAATGGCGCGCGGATGTGGCCAACAAAATATTGCCACTCTGGCTGCGTCGGCCAATTATCGGTTATGGCTACGGGTCATTCCCTAAACTCTGGAATGACAACAAGGGAGTGCAAAATATCTGGGACAGCACTTCGGAAGCGCATAATGATTACCTCAAAGTCGGTTTTGAAGCCGGGATTATCGGCCTCGCCTTGTTTCTCGCGATCTTCGGCAAACTGCTGATACAACAAGTTCGTTATGGAATAAAACACCGCTCCCAAAACATTGTCTTTGCCGCCAGTATTGTCGTTTATCTTATCTTGAGCGTTTCCGACAATATGCTCCATCACACTCCGGTAATCTGGTGGTTGTGGGCGCTGTGGGGAAAGTGGAGCGCCGAACAAAGTTAAAAAAATAGCAGAACCAATCTTTTGCCTAAAAACAAAACCCTGTACCGTTCCGGTACAGGGTTTTTATCATCATCTTTCCTCGAGAGAAAAAATAGTGAAATGGTGGGGGGTGGGGGTTGG
>CAZMYO010000055.1:0-7632 GCA_964570525.1 uncultured Gammaproteobacteria bacterium
GTCGCACTTTTTAAACGATGATTGAACCTGTTTTTGAAACCGGTACTATCTAGAATACCGAAAAAATGAGTCCACGTCAACCAACCCAGCGAGTTTGACAGAGGGCTTAAAATCTATTAAAAAAGCGAGCTGTTTTTTTGCTTCCCGAAGGGTCAAATTTGGAATCAAAAAAAGTGCCTTCAACTGGTTGAACAGCTAGTTGAACGAGTAGTTGAATCCGGTTCAACTAGCAGACCCATTTCTTTTAGCTTGCCTTAGCCAAATCTCATTTTAAAAAACCAGTGGCTACTATCTCACAGGAGAATCAACTGAACGACAAATATATACTAATACTATCAATACTACTATCACTAAAATACTACTAAAAATTACTATCCTTATTTAAACAAAATACTAACTAACTACTTCAAAAAACCAATACCAAAAATCGAGAAAATTAAAAAAACAAGGGGACAAAGGGACGGGGGGGCAGGAAGGTACAAAAAGGCTACGGACTAAAATTCCTCTATCAATCAATGGGTACAAAAAAATACTCGCCTCTACCTTGCCCAGCACCCTCTTTTTTGTTACACTACTTCCACTATGCCAAGGCGTCCCGAAGGAGGCAGTCCGCCTCCCGAACAACAAATGTCCCTTGATCAATGGATATCCGCCGAACTTCCCAAGCACTACCAATCCGAAGTGCTGTTTTTGCGTCAAGCAGGGTTGATAGAAATATTGCCAAAATCCCGCGACATGGGGTTGTTAGATATCACTGGCAAAGAACGGCCACTACCCACGCCCGAAGCCATTGCCACGGAGTTGAGGGAACATAAGGAAATATTTACAAAAAAATTGAACCAAGGATTTACCGATTTCCGCTTAACCCCCTTTGGTTCGCCCTTAGCCAAGCTCGAAGCGCTGGTAAGAAAAGCCCTCCTTAAACACCACCAGGACGGGAAGCTCTTTGGCACGGATTATGACGTCCAAAAGCAGCCCAAACCGGTAAAACTGGATTTAGATACCAACCAACCACTATATGTCTGGGACAAGCTCGAAAAATCTGATGAAAATGGAAGCATAATATATTATCCCAAACAATTTACTAAAAATAATCATGGCGGCCAGACCAAGCAGGAACTCCTGGAACAAGAAGCGGTTTTCCCTGGCTGGAACGTGCTACTTACCGAAAACACGCCCGTTATCCCGCGAGCGGGCAATGGCCGAACCATCGGAAGCCGCAAACAGCTGGAAGCAGGCGCTTCGCCCAACGACTATCTCAAAACATTCCTTTCCAATCCAACTTACGTACACGAAAGCGGCCAAACGCCGGAAGATGAGTTAACCGCTTTGTTACAGCGTCTTGCCAAGGACAATCAGGTACTGCATGATTTCGGGAACAATGTTGACAGTCTTAACTATTTGACTGGCGCTTGGGTACCGGCCTCCGGGTACGTGCCGTACGGTTACTGGAACCGTGGCAATCGGCAGGCTCGCCTGAGCTGGAGCGATCCGACGTTCGTGGTTGGGGACTGCGGGGTCGCCCCCGCGGTGAGGATGGGACTGCTTAAAATTTAGCCCTTATACATTTCTTTATCGTTTGGCTTTAACATTTTTCTCTCACCCAAGTTGCTATGCCTAGAAATCCTGAAGGTTCGCCGCCTCCTGAACAAAAAATATCCCTTGATCAATGGATTGACCGAGAACTGCCCCAGCGCTATGCCGCCGAGGTGAATCTTTTGCGTCAGACCGGTCTCATTGAAATTCTACCCAAGTCTCGCGACATGGGACTCCTGGATATTAACGGACGCGAACGAGTGCTACCAACTCCGAAAGCCATTGCCGCGGAGTTAAGGGAGCATAAGGAAATCTATGAAGTTAAGCTTAACCAAGGATTTAAGGAAATGGAATTCACGCCGTTTGGCTCGCCCTTGGCCAAGCTCGAAGCAGTTGTACGAAAACTGCTCCTGAAACAGCACGCCGAGGGCAAACTGTTTGGCACGGACTATACTGGCTCAGGCGAAGGCAAAGAAACTAAGTTGGATTTGGATATTAGCCAGCCTTTGTTTACCTGGGACAAGCTCACCAAAGCCGATGAAACTGGGGCTATGGTCTATGACGTTAAACAATTCACCAAAAATGACCACGGGGGTAAGACGAAGACCGAACTCCTGGAGCAAGAGGCCGTCTTTTCGGGCTGGCACGTGTCGCTCGTAGAAGATGTTGCCGGTATTCCGCGCAAGGGCAAAGGCAGAATGGTGGGAAACAGGAGACAGATTGAAGCTGGTATTTCACCCAACGACTATCTTAAAATGCTCTTAACGAACCCAGCTTACGCCCATGAGTCAGGCCAAACGCCGGAAGACGAATTAACGAGGCTTATACGAAGCCTTCTCAAAAATGGCCACGTCATCCATGATTACCAGAACGATGTTGACAGCCTTAATTATTTGATTGATTCGTGGGTGCCAGCCTCCGGGTACGTGCCGTACGGTTGCTGGAACCGTGACATTCGGCGGGCTCGCCTGGGCGGGGGCGTTCCGTCGAACGTGAATGGGTTCTACGGGGTCGCCCCCGCGGTGAGGATGGGGAAACTTAAAGTTTAGGGTTTGGTTTTCTTTACAATTTGGGTTTGGGATTTTATTTAAAAAGAGTGGGGTGAATAGTAACTTACCTTAGCGTAGGCAACCCCGGGCTTGGCGTGTTCAATAACGCAGGAATTGTTTCGCCAAAGAAACACTGCGGAACATGATCCATCATATACCTTGTATCCTCACCGGAATGAGTAGCGTCTATCCCGATCATGCGGGACGCAAAAAGCCACAATTGGTGCTTCGCTATTGGCCGCGGCTATAGCCGAAGTTTTGGAAGGACGCTATCGTCAATCGCCTCCGGGAACGTGCCGAACGGTTACTGGAACCGTGACAATCGGCAGGCTAACCTGAACAGGAACGATCCGACGAACGTGAATGGGAACTACGGGGTCGCCCCCGCGGTGAGGACTCAAGAGTTTAAAAGAGATTTTAACCAGCCGCCTGTCATTCGCCCTATTTCACCCAATTTGCTCTGCGTCTGGAAAATCTTAGTTTCATTGGCGATATCAAGTTCTAAAAATAAACGTAATTTAAGAGTCGCAATTTCAACTTGGCTTCCGGCCTTAATGAGGTAGGCGGATTTTAAGGGTTTGGGGGCGTTTTTGGCCATTATTAATTCCGATAGGCAATCAAGAATGGTATTTTCCAGACTCTGCCCTAAACTATAACGGGAGCGTTTGGGCAGATGATCGTTCATATCTACCACCAGCTTATACACCTCGTAAGTACGCGTAATTATGGGTAGTTCTTCCATAGTAGAATTAGATATTAGTTTAAAAAATATTTGGCGCAGTTGGTTTCGTTTCCGCCACGGCAAGCGAGCAACTCGAGAGATAACATTGTTTGAATATTATTTAGAACGTGAACTACCGCAACTATACCAAGAACTGTTAAGCGGCGCCTATCGCCACGGACCGTATCGGCATTTTGTGGTGACCGACAACAAACGCCGAGGAATCAGCGTGGCCGGTGTCCGCGATCGCGTGGTGCATCGACTGCTCTATGATTATTTGGTTAAAATTTACAATCACATTTTCAGCTATGACGCATGGTCGTGCCGGAAAAGCAAAGGCGTTATTGGCGCGATTGAAAGAGCCGAGCAATATATCAGGTCGCACCCTCGTGCGGTTGTCTGGCGGATGGATATTACCAAATTTTTTGATTCAGTTCAACAGCGCACGCTGTCGTCGCTTCTGACGCGACGGATAAAAGATCAAAAGGCCTTGTCGCTTTTGGAGGAGGTGCTTGCCAGCTACCATTTTTTAGGCCAACGAGAGAGAGAGAGAGAGTAAGATGAACCGCGGCATCGGCATCCCGATCGGGAACCTTACCAGCCAAATTTTTGCGAATATTTACCTCAATGAATTTGATCGTTTTGTCGAACATTATTTGAAGCCCAACCGCTATGTGCGTTATGGCGATGATTGTCTGTTGTTTGTGAGTACTCCGGCAGAGGCAGAGCAAATGCGCCATCTGGCGAAGACTTTTCTTTATGATAACTTGGGGCTTGCAATTAATCGTAAAAATGACATAATAGTACCGGTGCGTCATAGTGTTCATTTTTTAGGCGTACACCTTTTCCCGCACGGTACGCGGCTGACGCCGCGCAATCAACAACGGCTAAAAGAACGCCTTAGCGCACGGAATATCCCCAGTTATTACGGCTTGGTACTACAACACGAAAACGAAAAACGACAGCGTGAATTTAATTGGCTAGTCGTAAAACAATTATATGACTCGTGAATCACCGCCACCTCGCGAAGTTTTAGAAGCCGCCAAAGCCGATGTCGGTTTAAACGCGTCCGAGCGTCAAGCGATAGCGCTTTATGCCGATCTGCGTCGCCGTTCCCAAGAGCTACGTAAGGCCACGCTCAATTTAGAATTGCCAGGCGCTACCGAAGCGATGCGTTCCGTGTATAACGAACAGACCGCTCTCGTCCAACGTGAAGCTAAAGGAGAAGAAGGCGTCGCGGCAGAAGTGGTTGAGGCATCAAAAGACAAGATAAACGAACTTTTGGAAAAAGCCGTCTCGATCGGCGAATTATTCCCGGAGCTGGCGGCCTTGTGCTACGCCGAAGCGGCTAAGGTGCGCCAAGTGTCTTCTGCTCGACATGAATCAGTTGAAGTGTCGATAGATTATCTTTTGACGCTAGCGCGTGAAGCAAGCGATCACACCCAAGAGCTGCCAAAAACAGCTCCAAGCAGTCTCTTGGCCGATGCGATGATTCTCGGCACAGAGCAACGTCTGGCCACAGAAACGCCTTTGCCAAGCCATGACAAAGTCGCACGAGCCGCTACGACCGATCAGGCGCTGATGGCGGACTGGGCGCTGGTCTTGCCGGAAAAAGATCGATCTGACTTTTTATCCTTATTCCCAAACGATGCCGTCCGCGGAAAAATCGGACGGGAAATTGATCTTGCTTTGGCACCTCGCCTGCACCAGGCGGTGGTAGAAAAAGAAGGCGAAGAGCCGACCCAGCGGCTTAAAGTACGGAGCCGCCTGTTTCAGGAATTGAAATCGACTGTTGAGCTACCGAAAGCGGACGACAAAATCATCGCACGAAAACTTGCCGAAGCGTTGGGAACGCTCGGTGAGGATACGCGCCAACTGCTTTTGGAGCTTGTCCGCGACGCGACGGAAGATACTGATCGGAAAACGGCCGAACAGCCAGGGCACATTCCGCGGGTAATTAAAGTATTTTTAGACAATTTCGATGATTGGCGCGGCAACGACGTGGTGCTCCGCCTGGCGGGCGATGTCGGACTTAATAGCCACCTGGCAATATATTTGCTCGGCAAATTAGTTGAAAAAGGATACCTGCCGAAGGATATAAAGGAATGGTGGCAGGAACAAAAGGCGGTCGGAAAAATACAGCGAAAAAAATTTGCCGAAGGTAAACGCGTCCCCGCGGCCGTGGATGACGAAGGACGCCGTTTGGAAGTTATTCGCGGCGTGGTTACGGATTTGGGCGTGATGCCGAGCCGCGAGATTTTGGCATTTATTCATGACGACAAAAATTGGAAAACAAAAAATATTGCTGATCGCGTTGCCGAAATCCGCTCCCGCCAAGCGGAATTTGATAAACTCACTGACAGTCGCGACCTAATTAAACATCTGCACGGCGACCCAAAAGCCGCCATGATATTTTATCTGCTCCACGGCGGCGACGATCACTTTAACCTGATTAACAACTATAGTTTTGAAAAATTCAAGGCGATGCTGGCGCAGATTGTCGAATTAAAAATTCACCCAAAGCCTATCCAACAATTTGAATCCGCCCTGCAAAAAGGCGGCATCGCCAAAGCCGAGAGCGCGTCCGTCGTCGAGCGCTTAAAAACCGGTCATTTTCCGCTGGCCAACGCCGAACCAGCATACCAGTCAGTCAGTTTTGAGGTCAGTGAAAACGCGGCGGTCAAAAATGCCAACGTGGAAATTGGGCGGGTGCTCGGGAAAAATGAACTGGGCGTGGTTCTGCTCTTTCCGCTCTACCGAGAGTGGCTGAAACAGACGGAGAGCGATAGGGCGGGAGCGTTACTCGAAAAAATGGCTACCGCGTCAACCATGGCCGATCGCGGCGTGTTGATGGCCGAAATCGAAAAGGATTTTCCAGATTTCCGGAATCGCGCCAAGCAAGAATTGGAAGATGATTGGAAAAAACTTGGCGAAAAAATGCTGCTGGAAGTAACGCTGGATAATGTTTTTGACGAAGAGCGGGTGCCAATTCGCGGTGAAGAACTTTTGCCGCGCTTAGATGCCAAGCGGTTGGATTTAAAAAAATTAAAAAAGGATTTACTAGTGGCCTTAAAGGGTGGCAATGAACGAGCCAAGCGGGTAATGAGCGAAATCGGTAAAAAGAAAAAAGCTTTGGCGAACTTACGCGCGGGATTGGAGAGACAGACTGATGAGGTTGGAAGGAATAAGTTGGATGGACAGATAACCAATATCGAAGCTGAACTGCAAAAGCTTGAGGAAGAGCGAGCATTGGTGTCAAACATGAGCGTGGAAGATCGCTTTGCCGATTTGCCGCCAGAGGAGAGGCGAAAAAAGATTGAAGAACTAGGCAAAGAAATTATTGCCGTTACGGAAAAATCTCCCAGCGCCATTTTTACCTACATCACCATGCAAGTACTCGGCGAAGAGCGTCTTCTCGAGAGCGATGTCGCCTTGGTGCAAGAGTTGGAAAGCCATTTGCAAGGCCCATTTCAAACCATTCAGGATGCCGTTACTTACCAAAAACCACTGGCCCGTGGTGCCGAAAAAAAGCGCCAGCAGGTTGGCCTGCGCTTTGTTGATAAAGGCAAACAACTGATGCACCTGGTGCGCTTTGCCGACAGCAAAATTTGCTGTTTTTCCAGCAATAATTACGAAATGATTGTCCAACATGGCGTACCGAACAAGCTATGGGTGGCATCCGTCATTGCCGACCCGCTGTCGTTTGTCGTTTCGATGGAATTGCCAAACGCGATTGGCAATGAAGCACAAAAACAAGAACCGCGCGAAAACCTAGGATTCATGTTTGCCAGTTTCGCGGTGAATGAGGGTGGCGAACTGGGGATGATGAATAACGGCATCTACTATGCTCCCGGCATTGAAAATGGCGAACAGGTGCGCGCCATTCTTGACGGCGTTAAAAGAATGTTTAAGGGACTGCCCATAAAAACCTCGGCTATCGCCAGCCAGCACGGCGGATCAATAAAAATGCCGGAAGGATTTACTAATGACCCTGTCACCCTGACGCGCCTCCGAGCACTTGATGATGGCGCCGGACAGCCGGAGACAAAAATTTATGATGACCTCGGCACAGGGAGCAATCTGAATCAATCGATGCTCTACGGCGGGCATGTCTGGCATGAAGATATAGAATAATGGAAAAGAGTGGCCTTCAAAGCCACTCTTTTTAAATAAAATCCCAAACCCAAATTGTAAAGAAAACCAAACCCTAAACTTTAAGTTTCCCCATCCTCACCGCGGGGGCGACCCCGCAGTGCCCATTCACGTTCGTCGGAACGCTCCCGTTCAGGTAAGCCCGCCGAGGGACACGGTACCAGAAACCGTTCG
>CAZMYO010000056.1:0-21590 GCA_964570525.1 uncultured Gammaproteobacteria bacterium
GCCCTGGTGGTGGCTCGTTGGACGGGAATTCCGGTTACTAAAATGCTCCAGAGTGATAGCGATAAGCTGGCTGGCCTCGAGGCAATTTTGTCCGAGCGCATTGTTGGACAAGCTGAACCGATTAAATCGGTGGCCAACGCCATTCGCCGCTCGCGGGCCGGCATCTCCGAAGCTAACCGCCCGATCGGCTCATTCATCTTCCTGGGGCCAACCGGCGTCGGCAAAACCGAACTCGCCAAAGCGCTCGCGGAATTTCTCTTTGATACTGAAGACGCTTTGGTTCGCGTGGACATGAGCGAATACATGGAAAAACATACGGTTTCTAAAATCATCGGCTCTCCCCCGGGCTACGTGGGTTACGAAGAAGGCGGCCAGCTTACCGAAATTATTCGCCGCCGGCCGTATGCCGTGGTTTTGTTTGATGAAATTGAGAAAGCTCATCCTGATATTTTTAATATCCTGCTCCAAATTTTGGATGATGGCCGAGTTACCGATGCCAAAGGACGCAAAGTTAACTTCAAAAATACCATCATTATCATGACGAGCAATCTCGGCAGCCAAACTATTCTTAACTTGCACAAACGCGGTGAGTTCGGCTTTGGCCAAGCCCACGGCAAAGGCAAGGTGAGCGACCAGCTGGTGCGCGACAGTACCATGGAAGAGCTCCGCCAAAAATTCAAACCGGAATTCCTCAACCGGATTGATGAAATTATCATGTTCGAATCGCTCGGCGAGAAGCAGATTGAAAAAATCGTGGATCTCCAGCTCGCCCACATCCAGAAACGCTTGGACGAGAAAAAGATAATTCTGGAAGTGGAGCCTTCGGCCAAAAAACTTTTGGCGAAAAACGGCTACAACCCCGAATACGGCGCGCGACCCTTGAAACGAATACTGCAAACCGAACTTTTAGATCAGCTGGCGCTAAAAATCATTGAAAAGAAGGTGATTGATGGACAAACGGTGAAAGTTACGGCGAAGAAAGGGAAGATTGAGATTGAGTAAAATCTATAATAAACAATCCTCCGCCTAGGCGGAGGATTGTTTATTATTAAGCTTAATACTAGGCTTTGTCAACACCATCTCCCTGTGCTATACTGAACTACATATGCAGAAAATAGCGAAAAAACTAGTGGTGTTTTTAATGTTGCCAGGAATTTTGCTATCCCCTCTTTTGGCATCTGCTCAAGCGGATTTCAACCCCCACTTCATTCTCTCCGATCCGGAACTGGTAGACTACCGGAGCTGGACGCGCAATGATGTCCAAAAATTTCTTGACGATAAAGGCAGCTATCTCCGGGCCGATCGTACCGAAGACGCCAGCGGCACACCCAAGATGGCGGCTGATATTATCTATGACACCGCGCAACTCTACCAAATTAATCCAAAATTTCTGGTCGCTACGCTCCAAAAAGAGCAAAGCCTCATCACCGACGACACGCCGACGCAAAAACAGCTGGACTGGGCAACTGGTTATGCCGTCTGTGATAGTTGCTATCTGGACGATCCCAAGGTGATCAAATATAAAGGCTTTGGCAAACAAGTGGACGGCGCCGCCGGTATCATGCGCTGGTATTACGCTAATGAAGACAAACCGTTTATAAAAAAGAAAGACACGCCGATTAGAATTGACAACCAGGACGTGACGCCGCAAAGCTGGGCCACGGCGTTTCTCTACACGTATACTCCGCACCTCCACGGAAATCGCAATTTCTGGCGCATTTGGAGCACTTGGTTTAAACAAACCTACCCCAACGGCACCCTGGTACGATCGGCCGAAACCGACGAGTACTGGCTGATTCAAGATGGGCAACGTCGCCGATTCAAAAACAAAACCACGCTTATCACTCGCCTCGACCCAAAGCTTGCCATTATAGTATCGGATACCGACCTTAGCAACTACCAACTGGGCACAGAAATATCTTTCCCCAACTATTCCCTGCTCCAAGCCCCCTCGGGAATTTATTTGGTTGACTACGATACCCTCCGCCCGTTTGAATCCGAAGCCGTGGTGCGAAAAATCGGTTACAACCCCCAGGAACTGGTAGAAGTGCAAGATAGCGATTTAGCCGGCTACTCGCTTGGCCCTCTTATTACCGCCAGCACCACCGCCCCCCAAGGCGTCATTTATCAAATCACCGATCTCGCCAACACCTATTATCTCTTTAAAGATGATATCCTAACCCCGCTCATCGACAAGCGGGTGGTAGAAACTAATTTCAAGGGCCTGAATATAGAAAAGCACAAACTAAAAGAGCTGTCTCAACTCATTATCGCCGACGTACCGCTCAAATTTAACGACGGTATCTTGCTACAAACAACAAACAGCAATATTGTTTATGTTCTTGATAAAGGTAAAAAACGCCGCCTGGCGGATGATGAGACCTTCCGGGCGATGGGTTACAAGCGTTCCAATATCGTTACTGTTGAATTGAGCACCCTTCTCAATTTACCCGAAGGCGAGCCGCTTTTCTTAAACAGCAATTTATTATCGTCTAAAAATAAATTTTTGGGTGACAGCGCCGCGCCGGTCGCCGATCAGTTTAAAAGCAAACTGCCAAGCTACCTGGTGGCCGAATACCCAAGCGGACGCATTATCTCGGGAAAAAATATCGACGTACGCCGCTCCATCGCTTCGCTCACCAAACTCGTAACCGCCTACGAAGCGCTGGCCCAGGATTACAATCTTGTTAAAAGCACGGTGTACACGAGCAAAAAGTATGGCGCTGAAACCGATGCGCTGCACCTAAAAGACGGCGAAAAACTAAGAAATATGGACATATTCAATACCATGCTGGTCGCCTCCAACAACGGCGCCGCCCGAATGGTGGCCCAGGGTACTGGCCTCGGGGAAGTTGAATTTATAAAGAAAGCTAATGTACGTCTAGAAGAATGGGGGGCGGACAACACTACGATCACCGACGTAACCGGCCTTGACGAGGGAAATAAATCTACCGCGCGTGATTTGTTAAAAATATTCACCAAAACACTCGCCAACAAAACTATCAAAGACGCTCTTAGCCGAACCGAATATAGTTTTAGAGAACTGGTCGATAAAAATGGCACAGCGGCGCATGCTTTCAAGAACACCAATCAGCTTATTAAGGTTCCGGGAAGAAACTATCGTATTTTGGCAAGTAAAACCGGCTATACCGATGAAGCCGGCGCGATACTCATCATGCTCGTTGAATCGCGAAAAACCAAAAAGCAGTATGTGATTATAACGCTCGGAAACAGCGATTACCCCAAACGTTTTGAAGAGCCAAATAAAATCGCTCAATGGATTTCTACTGGAAAAATAAAAATTGCCGACAATAAATAAATTTAACTTGATAAAAATTAAAATTCATATGTCCCTCGTCTTCGCCGCCATCGCTCCGCATACGCCTCTCCTAATTCCAGCTATTGGAAAAAACAACCTCAAAAAATTATCCAAAACCAAACAAGCGCTCGAGCGGCTTGAGGAAGATTTGTATTTAAGCCACCCCGATACTATTCTGATTATCTCATCTCACGGCCATATTCTCCCTGATGCTTTTAGCCTGAACTTCTGCGCCGAGTATGAAAGTGATCTCCGCGAATTCGGCGACTTAACCACTAAACTAAAATTTAAGGGCGACGTGGATTTACCTTATAAAATACGCGCGGCCGGTAAAAAAGAAGGATACCCCACGGTAATTGTAAGCGAATGCGCGCTTGATCATGGAGTGGTGGTGCCGCTATTTTACCTAACTCGCCATCTGCCGAATGTTAAAATTCTGCCACTTCGCTTTTCTAATTTGGATTGGAAAACACATCTTGATTTCGGCTATCTCATAAAAGATCAGATCATGCATACCAATAAACGCGTAGCCATCATTGCTTCCGGCGATCTTTCGCACGCCCTCACGACCAATGCTCCCGCCGGCTTTAACCCGGCCGGAGCGGAATTTGACCAAAAAATCCAAGAGCTTCTCTCGGCTGGTAATTCTACCGGGCTTCTCCGTCTTAGCTCGGAAATGGTAAGTAATGCCGCTGAATGCGGATTGCGCTCCTTCTTGATACTTATGGGAATTCTGCGCGGCGTACACTTCACCTATGAATCCTATGCCTATGAGGGGCCATTCGGCGTAGGCCACTTAACAGCCAACTTGGTTCTGTAATCTCTTCGGTATGTTTGCCCATGTTATACCGGCTAAACGAGGTAAGCGAAGCCTGCCATTTTTTGAATATAGCGTTCCACCGGAAATAGAAAAAAATATTTCCGCGGGGCACATCGTAAAGATCCCCTTGCGCGCGAGCGAAGAATTCGGGGTAGTTAAGTCTTTACACGCTACTCCGGAAGGCGAACGACTGAAACCGTTGAAGGACATCGTGGGATCGGCTCCTTTTATTTCTTCCGGACAACTGGCTTTTTTGGAAGAACTGTCGCTACTATACCGCGCTTCGCTCGGATTCCTAATAAAAAATAATCTGCCCGAACTTGGCAAACGCCGACTTAGTAAATTTAAAGAAGTGGCTCTTCCCGTATTCCCCGCCGACAATCTTTCAAAATCAACTAAACCAACGCTGGCCACTTATCGTAATTATGATGATAAAAAAGTTCTGTTCAATCGGCTGGTAGCGGACCCCGGACAAACGCTCGTGATAGTGCCAGAGATTCCCGATATTGAAGCGGCGGCCAAGATTTTTGACCATGACGATAAACACGTAGTTGTAATCACGAGCAAATTATCCGCGCGTGATATCTATGAGCGCATGCTCTCGGTTCGCTCTGGCGAAAAAAAAATTATTATTGGCACCCGCCGCGCGTTTTTTCTTCCTTTCTTTAATCTTCGCGCTGTTATAATCGACGACGACGCGAGTCCCAGCAATAAAAGTTGGGACATGGCGCCACGCTTCCACAACCGCGACGCCGCGCTCCTGCTTACTAAGCACCACGGCGCCGAGTTATATATCACGGGGCACACACCAGCTGTAGAGACTTATTATTTTGCCAAAAAAGAAGTCTACAGACTTTCTGGAGACTTGATTCCACACCTACGCCAAGATGCCACGCTTATCAACATGAAAGAAGAGCGCCACGGCGGCAACTACAGTATAATAAGCGACGAACTCGCCGCGGCGCTCACTAAAACCTCCGGCTCGATTTTTCTCTTTCTCAATCGCCGGGGCAGCCTCAACTACATTGCCTGCCGCGACTGCGGTGAGATTTCAATTTGCCCAACCTGCCGCCGCTCTCTCACCTATCACCGTTCCACCGCTACGCTCGACTGCCACTACTGCAAATACCGGCGACCCATGATACCTAACTGTCCCAAATGCCACGGAACAAACCTGGCAATGTACGGGGCGGGCACCGAACTGGTGGAGCAGGAGATAAAAAAATATTTCCCCGCCGAGAAACGCGCAATTATCCGAATTGAGGGAGATGAAAAAAGTCTACGCCACCTCAATACCTCGGAAAAACAAATTATTATCGGCACGCAACTTGTTTGGCACCACCTGGATTGGTCTAAACTTGAACTCGTTGCTCTCCTGGATGCCGACACTTCTCTGTTTGTGCCGGAATTTAAAATGGCAGAAAATGCCTGGCACACTCTCCGCGACGCCGTTTACCGCACCACGCCTTCCGCAATGCTATTTATTCAAACGAACCATCCCGAGCATATAGTTTTTCGCGCGCTAACCGAGCCGGAGTTATTTTACACCCAGGAACTCACCCAAAGAAAGATGTTCTTGTATCCTCCCTATAACTTTCTGCTTAAAATGTTCTCCGGCCACGAGGAAGAAAACTATATTAAGCGAGAAGCCAACGAACTCTACCGGGCGCTTCTGGAGTTGACTAAAAGCAATCCAGATATTAAAATAACTGCTAACCTAGAGATGTTTCCGCCATTCTACCAAGGAAAACACTGGCAGGTAATTATTGCGAAATTAAATTATAAAAATTATAAAAGCAATACTAAACGAATACTCAACAAACTGCCCGAAAGCTGGAAAATTGATCTCAATCCAAACACAATCTTAAGCCTAGCTTAAAATATGGTACACAATATTGTTTTCGAACCGAATCCAATGCTTCACAAGCGAAGTGTTGATGTTGAGTTAAAAGAAATTTCTACCAAAGAGATGCAAAAATTTATTAAAGACATGGTGGAAACCATGTACGTAAAAGATGGTGTGGGGCTGGCCGCGGTGCAGGTAGGGAGGCCGATGCAACTCTGCGTGATTGCTAAAAATTATAACGCTCTGAACGAACATGAGGACTTGTGCCTTATTAACCCAACCTGGACTAAGCTGTCTCTCTTTAAAGGGTTAGATGAAGAGGGTTGTTTATCCGTGCCCGGTATCTATGGCCAAGTAAAACGCTATCTTAAAATAAAAGTGCGAGCGCTCGATAAAAATGGCCAGCCCCTGGAATTTGCCGCCGAAAATTTCTTTGCCCGCATTATTCAGCACGAGGTTGACCATTTGAATGGAATTTTATTTATTGAGAAGGCGAAAAATCTTCATAAAATCAATAAGGAATTATAAAAAAAGAAGAAGCCGACAGCTCGCGGAGCGTGCTTGCGCACATCTCGCTGAACCGTCGGCTGGATTCGACTACTTGAGTTGTCCCCTGTCTCGTTCGAGCGCTTTGAGCGCCGCGCCGACGGCGCCAAATGGCTACGGACGCCTGGCTTGTCGCAGTCCACCTTCCACGCGAAAGTGGTGTCGTAGGAAAGGTAAAACTTAGAAATCGCCACGCACTCCTTCGAAATACCGTCGTAGAAGTATTGGCGATCGACGTTGAACCGATACTGATAATCCTCGGCCTTTTCACGCTTCTCCTGGGGAGTGTTCTCGCACGCGCCAGCCAACAACACGAAGAAAAAGATCGCTCTCATTGTTTCCTCCTTTTCCCGAAGATGGGAATAAAATAATCCTACTATAAAATTATGTCCCTATCAATAACTAAACCAAAAATCGTCTTCTTCGGCACCCACGACTTTGGCGCGGCCATGCTACAAGCACTGATTAACAGCAAGCAGTATGATATTGTCGCCGTTGTCACTCAACCCGATCGCCCCGTCGGCAGATCGCAAGAGCTGGAAAAATCGCCAGTAAAAATTTTAGCTGAAAAAAATAATTTGCATGTTTTTCAACCCGAGCCACTCAAGACTTTCGACTTTGGACTTTCGACTTTCGACTTGGGAATCGTCTGCCAATACGGCCTAATCATTCCTAAAAAGATTTTGGATCTGCCAAAATTTGGTACGCTTAATGTCCATACTTCCCTTCTCCCCAAATACCGTGGCGCCTCCCCCATCCAAACCGCTCTCATGAATGGAGAAAAAAAAACCGGCGTTACCATCATGCTCGTGGATGAAAAAATGGATCATGGGCCAATTTTGGCGCAAGAAAAAATCACCATTGATCCGGATGATATCGCGCCAAGCTTGAGCAAACGAATGGCTCCTGTGGCCGGCAATCTTCTCCTCAAAACGATTCCCGATTACCTCTCCGGTAAAATTACTCCCCAACCGCAAGATGAGACTGAGGCGACGTTCTGTAAAATTTTAACCCGTGACGACGGAAAAATTGACTTCAAAAAAACAGCCGACGAAATTTATAATCTCTATCGCGGACTGACCCCGTGGCCTGGCGTGTGGACAAAGTGGGATGGGAAACGGTTGAAACTTCTTAGCATCGCTCCCTCTCCTTCAAGGAAAGGGACGGCGGGCGAGGTCAAAGTCGTCGACAACAAAATTTTCATCAGTACTGCCGATGGTTCGATTCAAATTTTAGAATTACAACTTGAGAGCAGGGGAGCGATGGATGCGAGGACGTTTTTGACGGGGTATAAAGATATTGATGGAGCAGTGTTAACCTAATGCCAACGAATGCCCTCACCCTCCGTCCTTCTACCCAGGGCGAGGGAACGAACCGCCTGTTGTTTCGATTCCCCTCTCTCTTGGAGAGAGGGGCAAGGGGTGAGGGCTCGCTCACTACACTATGATGCAAAGAAAACAAATTTTTCTCTTTCTTTTTCTCTACGCTTTCCTGCGTATTTTTTCCTATTTCTTCAGCCCCGAAACTCCGCTCTATGCGGCCAATCCGTTGAATGCTATTGTATCAACAATTATTCTTGCGGCTGCCGCTTATCTCTTGTGGAAAAAAGATGAGCGGGGGTGGTATATTGTAGCTTTGGAAATGATTCTCGGCGGTAGCGGAGGATATTTGGCGGTCGGAGAGCTGGCGCTCCGAACCTGCTTGTTGGCGGCCTCACTCGCTATTTTCTTTTTTCAGAAAATATCTGATAAAAATTTTTCAATAAAAAACTATTTTAAGGAAAATAAAAAAAATGTTTATCTTTTATTTTGTATCGTCGCAATCGGCATTATTTCTGCCATTCATGGGCTTTTTGCCGGACATCAAATGGATCTTATTATCG
Source organism: uncultured Gammaproteobacteria bacterium (assembly GCA_964570525.1). Lineage (GTDB taxonomy): Bacteria > Patescibacteriota > Patescibacteriia > Magasanikbacterales > GWA2-37-8 > CAZMYO01. The sequence goes on from CAZMYO010000056.1 coordinate 8,414, forward strand.
CCGACACTATCCCCTATCTCTTTTTTCTGTACTATTTTCCTCTTCAAGAATTGCTTCGCTCGGAGCGCTTTAAACAATTGGCTTTGAATATTTTGGCGGCGGCGGTGATTGGCAATTTTGTCTTTATTCTCTTTACCTTCGTCGGCTTTTCTTCGCATCTTTTCCTTCTGCAAGATGCCTATTACCACTGGTACCGCGACGTGGCGCTGGGGAAAATTACGGAATTGCCATTTAATTTTTATCGCCTTGTCCTCAACGAACAGCTCTTACTAGTCCCACTCCTCTTATTCTTTCTTAGCAAAGCAATATCAAAATCCCCCCTCGCAAGGGGGCTCAAGGGAGATGTTGGTAGTTTTGAGCCAACCCCTCCCCACCCTCCCGCGGGGAGAGATTTGATGTTAGTGTCTCTATTGTTGGCTATCCTCTCCGTCAACCTCACTCGTATTTACTTAGTCGCCTTAATAGTCGGGCTTCTACTTCTCTTTACCAGGACTAATTGGAAACGTTGGCTCTTCGCTTCAACCGCAACCATTATGCTGTTCTTCGTTTTCTTCACCGGCCTCCACCTTGCGGTCAGCCGCGGGCAAAGCCTGGGATGGGAACTTTTTGGTTTACGTCTACAGAGCATCGTCTCCCCCACCCTTGAAGAAAGTTCTTTAAGCCGCCTGCTTCTGTTGCCAAAAATTATAGAGAAAATTAAAACGCATCCTGTTCTCGGCAATGGCCTGGGCGATACCGTAACGGTGTACAGCCCGATAATTAAACAAGAAATAACAACCCCCCAGTTTGACTGGGGGTATTTGGAAATTTTTGATGAACTTGGCGTTGTCGGTCTTATCGCCTGGCTAAGTCTTATTTCTTACTTATTTTGGAAGCTCCACAAAAACCGCGCGCTAATGGCATCTTTAGTTGCCCTAGCAGTCATTAACATTACCTCGCCGGCTTTGTTTCACGTATTGGGAGTAGTCTGGATAACAGCTCTACTATCCTTAATTTAGATGGTGTTTTTTTATAATAATTTCTCTCGCTTCTTCATATTTTTTAACTTGTTTGGTCCTCCACGGCAACTGGTAAACAAAGCTCGGCAACCAATTGCTCATTCCCTCTCGGCCACCAACTGTTTTTTTATACAAAACTTCTTGGATAAAAATTCCGATTTTACCGTGCTCTAACATCGTTAACCACAGATCCCAGTCTTGAAAGCGCTTGAGCGACTCATCGAATTCAATAAAATCTGCGCGCCGAATTAATGAGGTGGTGTCAATATAATTTATTTGTTTTAATTTTTCCGCATCAAATGGCTGACTTTTTATTTCTTTCCAGACGAATTTAAACTGGCTGTAAGCATAACTTGCTTCGGGATGACTTTCTAAAGCTTTCATCATTTTTTCAAGCATCGTTGGTTCTCCTTCCGTATCCGCATCCCAAAAAATTACATAGTCGCCTTTTGAGTCCTTGAACCCTCGATTACGCGCCGCCGAAGCGCCGCGGTTTTCCTGGTTAATTATTTTATACTCAATATGAATCATCTCCTTTGTCTGGTATGGATTGACGGAATCGGTCTTATTTATTTCACTGATCCGAAATAAATCATCTATTCCAGCGGTAGCCCTTTCAAAGCCATCGGTACTGCCATCATTCACAATGATAACCTCTAGCGGATAATAAGTTTGATTTAAAATAGACTCCAAGCACTTGTTAAGTGTATGGAGATGGTTGTAAACCGGAATGATGATGCTGATAAGTGGCGACATAATAGCGGGGTAAGTTTATAAGCAGATTAAGCAGAGTAAGTTTGCTTGCTTTGCCTATTTTGCTTAATCTGCTTACAGACTTTTAAGTTGTTTCTCCCAGGTAAACTCGCGGAACACTCGTTCGCGTCCAGCCGTGCCCATCTTCGTCGCCTGCTCCGTGTTTTCAAGCAAACCAACGATTGCCTCAATAACCGTTTTTTCCTGGTAAATATCCACCACGACCCCGGTGACAGAATTTTCAACGGCCTCTTCGACTCCTCCGGCGCGGCCAGCTACCGCTGGCAGGCCGCTCGCCGCGGCTTCGAGAAAAACTGTGCCCCAGGCTTCCTCCCGAGCTTCATCCGGGTGCGTCAAAAGAACAAACACGTCCGAGATTTGGTAATATTTTGGAAGTTCTTCCCGCGGGATCACTCCCAAAAGCCTCACCACATTTTGCAAATGATTTTTTTGGATAAGCCCCACCAGCTCGCTCTTCTTGGGGCCGTCGCCGATAATCAGCCACACCAAATTTGGAACACGCTTCAAAAGCTCGGGCAAGATATGCGCGATATGGGGGTAGCCTTTTCCTTCCACCAGGCGCGCCACTGTGAGCATTACTTTTTTACCGTTGAGCGCGAGTTCCCTTTTAAGTTTATTCATTTCCTGTTCCGAGGCTTTCTCAAGAAAAATATCGGCCGGACTCGGATACAGCACCTCAATTGGAGTGGATAAATTTTCGAGCTTCTCTAAAATTTTATTTTTAAGAAAACCGCTGTTCACCACCACGCGCTCGGCCGAGGCCAAAACTTTTTTAAATTGCTTGAGCTTCCACGGTGACCGCAAAACAAAGGCCACGTCGCTGCCGTGCAAAAAAACGGTGTAGGGTATTTTTTTAAATTTTTTTAAAAGCATACCGACATATCCCGCCGGCAGAGCCTGATGAATATAAATCTGCTTAATCCCCTCTTTCTTTACAATCTGTAAAATCTGCATAAGCATCCGAATCCAACGCGGCCAAAAAAACCAATATGGCTTACAACGATAGACTTTCCACGCAACCTTCTCATCAAACTTTTTGTCTCCCGCGAGTTTGGGGGCGTACACTACCACTTCCAGAGATGCCAGATGCGCGGCAAAATTATACACATAGGAAGCAATACCGCCCGCTTGGGGTGGATACTCGAGGGTAACAATAAGAGTCTTCATATTAATAAATCAATTACTAATTTTTACCGGATTCCAAACTTTTCTAAGGGCGCTCGCAACCATCTGCCGACTCAATCCGCCGCTTAACATCAAAAGACTGCCATACATTACCACTCCTGCCGGAATAACCAAAATAAAATTTACTTTTCGAACAAGATAGAGAGCGGCAACTGCCATAATTGCGGCCGGCCAAATTGATTGAAAAGCAAATTTGATGATCCTCCCGCCATCAATCGCTACAAACCGCCTGACAAAATAAAAACCACCAAGGCAGAGCACGGCGTTACTTGCTACCGCCGCCAAGGCCGCGCCGTTTATACCTAAAACGGGGATTAAAGCGAGGTTCAGAATAACATTGGTAACCAAAGCCAGGCCGAGCAGCAGAGTTTGAATTTTCTGATGATTGGTGGCGTTAAGAAGCGCCCCGGTGATGAAACTTAGATAGCCGAAAGGTAGGCTAACCAAAAGAGTCTGAAGAACTGAAACCGAGGGTATGTAATTAGCTCCGTAGAGCTGGATAATGATCGGGCGAGCCAAGGCCATGAGTCCGAAACTTAATGGAAAAACAATGATAAAAAGATAACGCCAGGCCTTTTCGAAAAGTGAACCGATCTCTGTTCCACCTTTGAGGCTAAGAACGCTCATCACCGGATAAACGCTCGCCGCTAGCGCCACCGGTATGAACTGAAAAGCAAACGTAATTTTGTAGGGTACGCTCCACCAGCCCAGGTGTTCGGATCCGAGCATCTTAGACATCAAAATTGAATCGGAATAAGCATACAGGCGGCTGATGATTCCGGCTCCGGCAAAAGGCAGGGCGACTGAAATAAAAAGTTTTAAAACCCGCCAGTCCACAACAAACCGATAATGAATGCCGGTAACGCGGCGCACAAAAATGGCGGCGTATAAAAAATTCAAAAAACTGGGAATGGTGTAGGCGATAATAAGCCAGTACAAAGGGGCGCGGGTAAAAAGCGCGATCGTCCCGATAATCATAGTTAGGAGCTGCGCCCCAACCAGGCCGACCGCTTCATAAATTAAATTCTTCCGCGCGCGAAAAATATTGAAAAAGGCGATTTGTAAATTATCAAAAAACATCGTGATACCCGAGAGGTAAACCAAAATTTTTATCTCCTGGGCGTAGTGCAGGGCGTTAATAGAAAAAACAACCAGAAGATACGCGGCCACGCCAAAAATTACCTTGGTCCAAAAAACTGTATTAAAATATTTTTCGGAATTCTCCGGATACTTGGCGGCTTCTCTCGTCAACACCGGTCCCAAGCCAAAATCGGCGACTACGGTAAAAATAGTAGTAAAGGAGATAGCGAAAAAATATTGGCCGGTATTGCTTACGCCAATTACGCGCGCCACAAACGTAAAATAAGCAAAAGAGATAATCTTTTGCGCGATTGAAGCAACCGTAAGAAAAGTGGTATTTTGGGCAACCGAATAAGCCATATATTTTGGTATCTTACTCTAAAATTGCCCGCAAAACAATACCACCAGTGGGTCTGGTGGAAGTAACTACAAAGTACGCGAGGAGGGTTCGTTTTTCGCCTGATCCCCTCTAAGCGGCGTCAGTTCTTGTCCTTATCTTGCTGGAGCCGTACCCACTCATTTTCACAATCCAAACAGCGATAGTGATAGTACACCGGGTTCATGGTCATGAGTGAATTGTTGTGGGCGCGAGAACGCTCGTGAGGAGTATACAAGTGGCACTTCACGCAGATGGCCAACACGATGTCTTTTAAACCATTCTTATCTTCGCTCATGGAGAACCTGCCAAATTTCTTTGATGATCTTCCACACCAGCTGTCTCCCGCAGATCGGACATTGGATTACCACCAAGACCAAATCTTCCTTAATTTTGTAGGATTCGCCAGCCGGCGGATCCACGCGGCAAAATGGTTTGTCCGACTGTTGGCAGCGCGGGCACCGCTCCTCGCGAAAACCCTCGCGGTATTCCTGTTCTCGGCGCGCTTTGATGTCCACCATGGGTATTCCTCCCAGTTTGTAGTTGATATAAGCGAAGCTTGAAATTGCGTCATTCGGTTGTAGTGAAAACGAATTTTCACTACACCCTCACTAGCAATTATAGGTACTATAAGATGAGGGGAAAATAAAAGCAAGCAAACGCCGTCTTTTTGGACGGCGTTATTTCTTTTTTTAGGTTGTGTAGCAGAAATGACAGATGAGATTCTAACGCTTGCTCCACTGCGGAGCGCGGCGGGCTTTCTTTAAGCCGAACTTCTTGCGTTCCTTGACGCGAGCGTCGCGGGTAAGAAAACCAAGAGATTTTAAAGTTTTTTTAAAGTCTTCATTCCAAATGACGAGAACGCGGGCAACGCCAAGCTGTACTGCCACGGCCTGCCCCTTCATTCCTCCGCCGGCAACTTTTACCGAGAAATCCAAATCCTTATCTTTGGCCAGGGCCTTGAGCGGGGCGACCACTATCTCCTGAAGTTCAAAGGATGGGAAATATTCATTAAGCGGTTTGCCGTTGACAACAATTTTTCCAGTGCCTTTTTCAATTCGCACCCGAGCCGCCGCCGTTTTTCTTCGGCCTACCGATCGCAATGGCTTTTCTTTAGCGTTAAGTTTGGTCATAATCTACGTATGTTTATTTAAACGACAATCGTTTTAAACGATTTGTGCGAAACTTATTCTTGGGAAGCATTTTTGCGACAGCTAAACGCACCACTTCTTGCGGTTTTTCCTTTACAACTTTCTTGACGGGTGTCTCTTTTAAGCCGCCGGGATGCATGGTGTGGTGCCGATACTTTTTTTGCTCAAGTTTTTTACCGCTAAAAACCAAACCACTCACATTGGTGATCACGACTTTATCGCCGTTATCAATATGCGGAGTGTAAGTAGGCTTGTTTTTTCCCATAAGCAAGGTGGCAATGCGGGTAGCCAAACGGCCGGGGGCCTGGGCAGTGGCGTCAATTTCGTGTCTCTTGTGTTTAAGATGTGCCATAAATAAAGGTTAAGTCACTAGACCAACTCTACCAAAGCTTCTTCCGCGCCGTCGCCAACGCGATTCTGAAGCAGAATTATACGGGTATAGCCGCCCTTACGCTCGGCGTAACGCGGCCCCAATTCTTCTACCAGCTTTTTCACACTGTTTTTAGTATATAAAACGCTAGCAAGATCTCGGCGGGAAGCCAAAGTATTTTTCTTGGCCTTGGTAATAAGCCTCTCCACCATGGAGCGAACCGCTTTAGCCTTGGCTTTGGTGGTGCGTATTTTTTCAAACAAAACCAAACTCTCGGCCAAGTTGGCAAGGAGGGCGCGTCGATTTGCGCTGTTTCTATCCAGGGTAATTTTCTTCTTTTGATGCCGCATAAATTCAGTTATTTACAAGATTGGTTCCATTAAAATGTACGAAAGCGCGAACCGTTACGAAATTATGAAACGATTTTTCGCTATTCGTATTTCGCACATAATTTTATTTCTTAGACTTTTTCTTGGCTCTTGGCTTTTTTTCTGGTTTTTCCTCGCTTTCTTCTTTCATTGGTTCTTCTTTAGTTTCCTCGGAGATTATTGCCGCCCCTTCTTCAATTGGTCGAGGTTTTTCTTCATTCATCTTGGCCGCATCCAAAATAATGGTGAAATGATCCATCAAAATCTGCGTGGCTTGACGCAAAGCCTCATCCGGGCTAATGGTGCCGTTGGTTTCAATATTCAAGGTAAGTTTTTCGTAGTTGGTGATGTCTCCGACGCGAGTATACTCCACATGATAACCAACATCTGTCACCGGCGTATACACCGAATCCACAACAATTGTGCCGAGATCATAGCTCTGGCGGTTCTTTTCTTCCACCGGCTTGTAACCGCGGCCGCGGCCAACCACAATCTCCATCTCTAAGGTCTTGTTCTTGGTAAGCGTGCACAAAACTAAATCTTTGTTAATAATTTCCACGCTGGCGTTGGGTTCAATATCACCGGCAGTTACAACCCCGGGACCTTTCTTAACCAAATTTAAGGTAACCAAATCGTCGGAGAAAATTCTCACCGCCAACTGCTTTAAATTCAACATAATCTCGACTGCGTCTTCCTTTACGCCTTCAACCGTGCTAAATTCGTGCTGTACGCCCTTAACTTTAAAATACTCCACCGCGGATCCGGGAAGAGACGACAACAATACTCGGCGCAAAGCATTGCCCAAGGTTGTGCCGTAGCCGTGATAGCACGGGGAAATCACGACGCTTCCGGAATGAGCCGATGCCCCTGGGTTCATTTCTACCCTGGATGGTAAAAGAAAGTTTTCCATAATTTCTAGGGTTGAGTTAAGAAATAAATAAGCGAAACTTGTCCCGATCCCGAAGGATCGAGGATCCCGACTCGCCGTCGGGAAAAATCGGGCTTCAAAAAAGAAAATTCTTTTCTTTTTATTCAGCCCTAGTAATTATAAATTTCTTTAGTTTGTTTTTAACGAGAATAGAATCCGATTATTGAGTTAGCGTCAAAATTCGGATGCTCTATTGTCGGGCTATTTAAAATTTTTCCGATAAAAGTATTCGCGTCCATGCTTAACCAGCTGGGAAACTCTTTTTTTCCCAATATCTCGGCGCTATGCTCAAAGAGCTTGCTGCCTTTGGATTTTCCGGCCACCGTTATCTGATCTCCTACCCGTACCCGATAGGATGGGATATCTACTTTTTTTGAATTCACCGTAATATGTCCATGGCTTGTCAGCTGCCGAGCGGCCGCGCGCGACGGAGCCAAGCCCAGGCGATACACTACATTGTCTAATCGTGATTCCAAATAATTCAATAAGAATTTACTGGTATCACCAGTCTTTTTGGAAGCTTCCGCGACATAGTTGGAAAATTGGCGTTCCAAAATTCCATAAATTCTCTTTACTTTTTGCTTCTCGCGCAACTGTTTGCCGAAACCGGACAATTTTACGCGTTTTTGCTTCGGGCCGTGTACGCCGGGCGGGTAACTGCGGCGAGTAATCGGACACTTCGGAGAATCGCAAAGTTTTTCTCCGTACTTTCGGCATAACTTGTGTTTTGGTCTTAAATCTCGAGCCATAATAATCAATTTCTAATATCTAATTTCTAATATCAATTAAAAATTTACACTCTTCGTCTCTTCGGCGGCCGGCAACCATTGTGGGGAATCGGAGTTGTATCGGTGATGTTGAGCACATTTAAGCCGTTAGCGTGGAGCGCTCGAATGGCGCTCTCTCGCCCGCCGCCAATACCTTTTACAAAGACATTGACCTCGCGCAAACCGCAATCGGCAATTTTGGCCATTAGATCTTTTACTACGACACTCGCCGCGTATGGCGTCGCTTTCTTAGGACCTTTAAAACCAGTGGATCCGGACGAAGACCAACCCAACACCGCGCCATTCGGATCGGTAATGGTGAGAATGGTGTTGTTATAGGTAGCCTGAATATAGGCGCTGCCGCGCGGTACCTGCTTCACCACTTTTTTCTTTTTTGCTTTTACCACTTTACCGTCAGCCTTCGCTCCTTTGGCGATAACCTCCGCTGGCGCCACGGTAGCTGGCGCTGACTGGGTGTTTTGTTCGGTCATAGGATGCTACTGATGAGATGAATAGTATAATTCGTTAAATTCGCCTTTTAATGTGTATTATGTTTTTTGACCAGCCGGTTTTCTACCGCTGCCCATGGTCTTTCTGGTATTGCCGCGCACCGTGCGCGAATTGGTTTTTGTTCGCTGGCCGCGCGCGGGCAAGTGTTTCATATGACGAACACCGCGATAGCACTTGATATCTTTGAGAGATTTGATATTAGCCTGGACCTCGCGGCGCAGATCGCCTTCGGTCTTGTAACTTTTTTCCACAATCGCGCGTAATTTGTCTTCCTGCTCGGTGGTTAAATCTTTGGTTCTAATATTGCCGTCAATGCCGGCAACCTGCAAAATCTTTTTAGCCAAAGCCGGCCCTATGCCATAAATATAAGGAAGTGAAAACTGGATCTTTTTTTCTTTAGGTATGTTGGTGCCGGCAATACGCATATAATAATTCACAAATTTAATACGAATTTAAAACGAATGTCTAGCCTTGGCGCTGTTTATGTTTTTGGTTACTACAAATCACGCGCAATCTTCCTTTGCGGCGAACTATTTTGCATTTCATGCAGATTTTCTTAACCGAAGCGCGTACTTTCATACGGAATTGGATTATCCGCCCCAGGCGGATTGTTAGCTGACACAAAATCTTAAAAAAGATTTTGGTTGCTATCAAAAAATACCAACCACTGCCGCGATATCATCGTCTAGCGGCCTCCCTAATCGGACATATGGACACTGTTAGGGAGCGGCCAGACTACACCGCACTGGTTGATATTTACTAAGGGTGAGGCCAAAAGAAAACTTTTATTTTCTTTTGGCGAAGCCTGACGTAAATTCAAGCTTTGCTTATATTCTTTCCCGCCAGAGCCGCCGCAAATGCGGGACAGGCGGGACCCCGACTCGCCGTCGGGTTAAATTCAATAATTGTTGTTAAAAACGAAAGGTGATTCTGCCCTTGGTTAAATCGTAGGGGGTCATCTCTACTTTAACCTGGTCGTTTACCGAGAGCCGAATCTTGTTGAGTCGCATTTTTCCGGAAAGATGGGCGATGATGCTTTGGCCGCTCTCCAATTTTACTCGGAAAGTTCCGGCGGGAAGCATCTCTTCCACCGCTCCTCTCAACTCAATAATGTCCTTTTCTTTAGGCATTGTTTAAAATTAATCTTTGTAAATTATATATGAAAAGGGAAAATTAGTCAAGTGGGTAAACTCCGATTGGCTAAAACTAGCCTTTTAATGGTGGCGGTAACGCCCCAGCTACGTGACAGCTGGTGTCCGGTAAACCCAATGTTTATACAAAAGAAAATTCCAACCGACAGCGAGCGCTACGTTTGCCAGTCGCGCCACTATATAATTATACTCTAATCGTTCGTTAAAAAACCACATCCAAGCAACGGAAAAAAGGTAATTGGCTCCGGCGAGAAGATAGAAACGGATCATCTGCCGGTGCGTCATTCCTTTAGACTTAAACGCCCAAATTTTATTAAGAAAAAAAGCATAGTTAATAAGAAAAGCTTGGTTGATGATAACGGCAACTACCGGACGAATGTTGGCGTATTCTTTAAGCAAAAACAGGGTTCCTATATCCAATATAACTCCGCTTATGCCAATAATAAAATACTTAGCGAATTCACGACGCAGGGACCAAAAATGTAAAATTATTTTCTTGAGCATAACTATAGTATAGCAAATAGTCGCGGGTTTGACAAAAGACTTGAGATGCCCTATAAGTAAGTTGGGTAGATCAAAACAACAGGAGGATGACGATGTCCGAATTGTTGCGTGAGGAATTGTTGCGCTTTGCTCGCGAACTGCGCGACAAAGCCAGTAAACCGCCCGAACGAATTTATGAGCTTTTGTTTCTTACCTCTCCGGAAATCCCGCATATTTTCCTTATCGAAACTTTGCGGGAGCTTTTTCGAGATATCTCATCTCGCTCATTCGAATCGATGGTGCGGCGAGCGGCGGAACGCGCGTATATTCAGCTTCACACGAGCTGGAAAACATCCGACAGGTGCTCAATCCCGACTTATCCTCCAACCGAGGACATGAAACAATACGTTGAGAGGGTCGTGCAAAATCTCAAAGAATCCAAACATCTCTCATAAATAGGCGGTCGCTCTCAAAGCTGCCGCTTCTTCTTTGAATAATCTATTTTTAACAAATTACTCCAATACCGCTTTAATTCTGCGTATGCCGGCGCTCACTGCTTCTTCTTTTGCAACCTTAAAATGTCCAAGGGTGCCAGTATGCTCCACATGCGGCCCGCCGCACACTTCGCGGCTATAGGTGGATGAGCTTGGATCGGCAAAAGCATTTTTATTCGGGTCGCCCACGGTATATACTTTCACTTTATCCTGATATTTATCTTCAAACAACCCAATCGCGCCCTTGGCCTTGGCTTCTTCAAAACTCATTTCTTGCCAACTGACGGGATAATCTTTTTGAATGGCGGCGTTGACGAGATCCTCGGCCTGTTTAATTTGTTCAGCAGTCATTTTTTGCGGATGCGCGAAATCAAAGCGCAGGCGTTCTTGGGTAATGTTACTTCCCCGCTGCATAGCATGGGGACCGAGAACTTTTAGGAGTGTCGCGTGAAGCAAATGCGTCGCGGTATGATACCTGGTGGACATCTCACTGTGGTCGGCTAATCCGCCAGCAAACTTTTGCTCGGCGCCGGCGCGAGATTTTTCCTGGTGTTCTTTAAAAGCTTGGTTAAAACCTTCCACATCTACTGTGAGACCATTCTCAATAGCGAGCTCCTCGGTCATCTCGAGCGGAAAACCATAGGTGTCGTAGAGCTTGAAAGCATGCTTGCCGGAAATTTCCTTGATGACTTGTCCGCTTTTTTCGAACGCAGTTCGGAAACCGCCGATGAGGCGGTCGAACTCTTTCAGACCTTGCTCGATGGTGTTGATGAACTTGCTTTCCTCGCGCGCCAGCTCGGTAAGAACAAAGTCCTTGTTGCGTACAAGTTCCGGATAGACGTCCGCAAAAATCTCAACGATTTTTTCGGCTATTTCGGAAGCGAAATGGTTTTTAATTCCCAGCTTTTTCCCGTAACGCACCGCGCGGCGAATTAACCGGCGCACGACGTAGCCCTGATCGGTATTACTCGGAGCAATACCGCGATCATCGCCCATAATCATGGTGGCGGTGCGGATATGATCGGCTACAATTCTGATCGCGCGAGTGATATCACCACCCTCAATATATTCATGCCCGGAAATATCCTGAATTTTTTGAATCAGCGGCCAAAAAGTATCAACCTGAAACACATCAACAAAACCGTTTAAAACGACGAGCGTCCGCTCCAGCCCCATGCCGGTATCAACATTTTTTTGTTTCAACGGTTCATAGGTATACTCAACCGGACTTTCGACTTTATGGACTTTCGACTTTTCAGCCTCTTCGGCTGATCCGCCTTTGGCGGAATAGACTTTATTATATTGCATGAAGACGTCATTCCAAATCTCGAGCCAGTTGTCTTCGTCAGTCCCCGGATTGCTGCCCGCGGGTGGAAATTCACTCTCTCCTTTCCAAAAAAACATTTCCGTATCCGGGCCGCACGGCCCGGTTTGCCCGGCCGGACCCCACCAATTATTTTTCTTGGGTAAATAGGCGATTTTTTCTTCCGGAACTCCTGCTTGTTTCCAAATATCGGCCGCCTCGTCATCACGAGCAATATTATTCTCCGGATCACCGACAAAAACCGACACAGCGAGCTTACGCTTATCCAAACCCAGCCACTTGGGCGACGTCAAAAATTCCCAACTCCACTCAATCGCTTCTTTTTTAAAATAACCTGCCCCGATGCCATCAGGCTTTTCGGGGTCGCCAAACGACCAATTACCGAGCATTTCAAAAAAAGTATCATGGCGACTGTCCCCCACCTCGTCAATGTCCTGCGTGCGAATGTATTTCTGCACATTAGCCACGCGATTGCCGCCCGGGTGCTTTTGGCCAAGCAAATAGGGCACGAGCGGATGCATGCCAGCCGTGGTAAAAAGAACCGTCGGATCATTTTCCGGAATCAAAGAAGCCGAGGGGATAATGGCGTGTCCCTTCGAACGAAAAAAATTTAGATATAATTGTCTTAATTGATTACTTGTCATATGATTTGCCAGCCAAAGGCTGGTCCGCCTCTGGCGGAAAAAAACTTCCCTAAAGTAAGGCGATTTTTAATAAATATTGCCCTGGGTATTGACAATTTATAAAAATTATGGTAGTATGTCTTTAACGAAACAGAAACCCTAGATATCCCGATCATAACCAATCCTCGGGAGAAGGAGAAGACAGACCAGTGCCACTGGGCTACGCCGACTTCGGTCGGTGGGAGCATGGTCAGCTCCAAGGTATGGCTTCGGCCACCGCCTTCCCAGGCACTTCACCGTACAGGGGTGGGCACCCCTCTAAAAACCCCCATGAGGGAGAGCCACCCGCAGCTAGTAGCTGCGATTTGCGGGGTGGCTCTCCCTCTTTTTGTTTTTTGTTTTAAAAATCAAAAATTTCGTCGTGTGATTTTTCTGCCCCGACTCTTTCGTCGCTCTTTTGTTCTAGCGTCATAGAATATTTTATTTAATAACTCCTCCCCCTAAACACTGGCCGTCACCAGCCTTCGTCCGCCTAGGCGGACTTCGGCGAGGCAAGTAAAACACGGCGAACTGTCCGGGTGTTACCGCGCGCTGC
>CAZMYO010000057.1:0-47463 GCA_964570525.1 uncultured Gammaproteobacteria bacterium
AAGACGGTATTGATGCTTTTACCACTCTCCAAAAAAATGGTTTTTCGCAGGAAGAAACTATTGCCGTACTTCTCCAAGAACCGCTTTCTCGCTGGAAACGCGTGGCCAAGCTACTTACCGAAACCAAGGCAATTCCGGCCAAAGAAAACCCGGCGGAAGAAATCAAAATGGCCGCTTGATAAAAAGAGTTTATGTTTAAAAGGATGGGAGCACTTCTGACTTTAACCGTCATAGCGGCGGTTATTTTTGTAACCACCCAAACAGCCGTTGCCGCCCCAGTCAAACCGGTTGTTTTTCTTCTACCCCACCAAGATGATGAAATGTTCCTGGCCGGAGCCATCAAGGCTAGCCTTGATCTTGGAAACAACGTCTATGTTATTATGGTAACTGATGGCGCGGCCTCGGAAGCGCGGGCAATGCTCAATGGATCTGAAGATAATAAGAAGCCCTATTTTTGTCGCTTCCACCACGCAACGCACGACCCTAAAAAAGAGGGCTACCAGCGGCTCAACAAAGAAACATTTATCCGAGCGCGCAATCAAGAATTCCTTTTTTCCATGATGAAGCTGGGCGTTTCTCCGGGGCATGTTTTTTTTGCGAATCCCGGCGGCAGCGCGGGAAGCCGCCGGGTAATCTACCATGACGGCAAACTCACCCGGAAACAGGCAAAGAAAATAATTACGAGATATTACGCCCACCTTGGCGACGGAGTTTATAGCACCATTCGCGGTAACGGTGGGCACCTGGATCATTTGGCCCTATACCAGGCCCTGGCTAACTTTAAGGGTATTAGCGAAAAATATTTCTACTCGGAACTTGTGGGAGAGGGCAAAGAAATACCGCTCACTCCCGAAGAACAAAAAGCAAAATCCTCCGCTCTTGAGCCTTATTTTGAATGGGATCCGCCACGGAAAAAATTCGCTATCGGGGCTCATTCGGTAGAGCATCTTCTTGATACCTGGAAAAATAATCCGTCGGAGTACCTCATCAAGTAATCTAACCAAAACAGTTTCGTAACTAACTAGAGTCCCTTGGGTTTGGTATAGAAGTTGTTTTTTCTAAGCTTCTTGGTTTTTCTGGCGAGAGCCTTGCCTATTTTGGTGTTTTTCTTGGCATGCTTTAGCCGCGCCCGCAATGCTGTGTTCATAATTTCTAGGGATGAGTTAATCCCGACTTAGTCGGGATTGCGAAGCCTGACCTGCCGGCCGGCAGGCGAAATTTTCCCGACGGCGAGTCGGGATCGGGACAAGCTCTGCTTATAATATTGCTTAAACTAAAATTGGTTCGATACTAAAACAGTATACTTGAAACAGTAGAATAAAGCAAGAGACGCGTTCACCCGCTACAAAGAATAAGCCGCCCCGACTAAGTCGGGACGGCTTTGATTGGTTCTGGAAATAGATTTTTACGGCCCAAGAATTATTCGTACGCCCGCGTGAACGGCGCCTCCCCAAACGTCCTTATTGGCCACACCCCACGGCATGGTTACATAGGCGCAAACCTGGTTATAACAATATTCTAGACCGGGGGTTATAAAGTAGGCGTGCGCGGTAAACTGGGTAAGCACTAGACGCTCATAGTAATAGCCGACCGCCGCGAGCGCGTTTTTAGCCACGTCGTCTATCACCACCTGCGCTGTCACGAAGTACATCTGCCAGAGCACGTCAAGGGTTAGAGACAACCCGGTAAAGGTTGACTTTCGCCAGATCTTAATACGGGAAAAGGCTCCCGCTTCAAAAGTTCTTAGCGACCCGGTGACGAACAAATGCTCATCAGCAAACTTACTGAAATCAAGCACCGCGCCGCCTAATGGGATTTCGAGCTTGGATATGTTCAAGCGGCCGTCAGGGGTTATTTCCCCCCCAACATAGAGTCCGAAATCTACGTACTTGGTCGCGGCGAAAGCCTTGGCTTTGAGTATCGCGCCGATTTCAGTACCCGCGGCCACGGCATCAAGGTAGGCAGTGTGGTGATTAACCGTGATACCACCGGTGTAATACCTGGTCTCCAACCCCAGGTGAAACCAGGGAATCCGCCGCTGCCAAAAATTGAAGAAACACTCCGCCCCCAAACTGCCTCCCTGCCGCGTAAAACGATCGGAATCAGTCGAGTTACTCGCCGTAGAGAGCCCCTCGAGATACATAAAATCCACGGACGCCAAACAGCGCATGGGTAGCGAAGGCTCTTGGCTAGGATGGCTGGGAAAAAGCCAATCCTCGCCACTTTTTGCCTCGGCCGACCCTGCGAATACGCATAGGCCGACAAAGAAAAGGCGGCCTAGCGCTTTTCCAGTCATGGTACACCTCCGCCTTAATTCTAGTATGCGGCGGTAATTTTGTCAAAGTATTTTGTCAAAGTAGTCGTTGTAGAGACGCATTGCAACGCGTCTCTACTTGAGGCCGGGGTTTTCTTTTTTATTAAAAAAATGGTACGATAGCCCCACTATTTAATCCTATGAAAAATCTAGTGCTGTTTGACTTTGACGGCGTTATTGTGGATAGTTTTGCCGCGGGCTATAAAATCAATGTCGCCCGGTTTCATTCCCTCACTCCGGATGAATTTCGCCAATGGTTTAACGGGAACATCGGCGAGGAATTTAAAAAACGTCTTACCAAAAAGGGAATTGTCGACCTGTTTAAAGATTACCATTCACAGCTGGGGCAGATGGCAATTGTGCCTGGCATTGCCAAAGTTATCGTCGCGCTTGCCAAAAAATATACTCTGATTATAATTTCTTCCACCTACACCTCCTCAATAAAAAAAGCTCTCAAAACTCACGGCCTGGAGAAATACTTTGACGAGTTTCTGGGGTACGACGTGGAAACAAGCAAAGTTATAAAAATTCGAGGAGTATTAAAAAAATTCCATCTTTCTCCAAAAGATTGTATTCTTATTACCGACACCTTGGGCGACATTAGAGAAGCTAGGGAAGCCGGCGTAGAATCCGTTGCCGTCACCTGGGGCTACCACGATAAAGAGACTCTGGAACGCGGTTCTCCCTGCGCCCTGATAAGTGTTCCGGCCGATCTAATTCGCGAAGTTGACCGTTGTTTTCAAAAACTTTAAAACTATGAACCAGACGTTAACGCACAATTTTCCAACCATCCTGGTTATTTTTGGCGCCACCGGCGATCTCATGGCTAAAAAAATCGCTCCCGCCCTCTTTGATCTTTACGAGAAAGGGGAGCTGCCGCGGTTGTTTACGATTGTCGGCTTTTCTCACCGGGCCTATGGCAAAAAACAATTTCGCGATCATGTCGCTCAAATCATTTTGAAATACAAAAACACGACAGCTCTTTCGGAAACCATGTCCGCTTTTCTTAATCTTTTCAACTTTCAGCAAGGCTCGTTTGAAGAGCATTCCGACTACCTCTCTTTAGCCAAGTCTTTGGGGCAGATTGACGGAGCCTGGCGCGCTTGCGCTAATAAACTATTCTTCCTGGCCGTAGCGCCGGAACATTATAAAATTATCTTTAAACACCTCGACAGCTCAAAACTCACCAAACCGTGCAGCCACGAAAAAGGATGGACGCGCGTTATTGTGGAAAAACCGTTTGGCAAGGATTTAGCCACCGCTGTTGAGCTGGATCATCTGCTCGGCGCAATGTTCAAAGAAATACAAATTTATCGAATCGATCATTATTTAGCCAAAGAAATGGCGCAGAACATCTTAAGCTTTCGCTTCTCCAACTATCTTTTTGAAGACAGCTGGAACAGCCATTCTATCGAACGCGTTGCTATTCGCGCCTGGGAGTCTATCGGGGTGGAAGATCGCGGCAGTTTTTACGATGGCGTCGGCGCTCTTAGAGATTTCGGACAAAATCATTTATTGCAAATGCTGGCTTTTATAACCATGGATCAGCCGACTTCGCTCACGGCTGACGCTATTCGCGAGAAACGCGCCGAAATTTTGCGAACGCTGGTGTTGCCGGATAAACAGTACGTCGCGAACAAAACATTTCGAGCTCAATACGACGGTTACCGACAAATAAAAAATGTCCAATCAAATTCCACCACCGAAACGTATTTTAAAATTAAGGCGGAACTCGCCGCGCCGCAGTGGAAAGGGGTGGATATAATTTTAGAAAGCGGTAAACGCCTGGGTAAAGCTCGTAAAGAAATTGAAATTCTGTTTAAACATCCGGAACCGTGCCTGTGCCCGCCGGGTGGCGCGCACCACCAAAACAAAATCATCTTTGGCATGGAACCGGTGGAAGAAATTCGCATTGAATTCTGGGCAAAAAAACCTGGTTTAAAATTTGAGACCGAAAAACGAGCCTTTAAATTTTTATTGCGAAAAAAAGGCAGCGCTGTTCAATATGTGGAAGAATATAAAAAACTTTTATTGGATTGCATTAACGGCGACCAGACGCTTTATGTGAGCACCGCCGAAGTAATCTCAATGTGGAAATTTGTTGACCCCATTATTAAAGGCTGGCGAGCAAACGCGGTTCCGCTCCACACCTACCAACCGGATCACAGCGATATTTCTCGCGAAGCGGAGTTATCTGATATGGCGACGGCTCTGCCTAATACCATCGGCATCATCGGGCTTGGCAAAATGGGCGCTAATTTGGCGCGCCGACTCCTCGACAAGGGCTGGCAGGTGGTTGGCTACAATCGCTCACCGGAAAAAACGCGCGAGCTTGAACGTGAAGGAATGACGGCCGCGGCGAGCATCTATGAGTTAGTGGAAAAATTACCGGAACAAAAAATTATTTGGCTGATGTTGCCGGCAGGGGAGGCTGTGGATAAAACATTATTTGGAGAAAAGGGATTGGCCGCTCTGCTAAAACGCCACGGCGTAATAATTGATGGCGGTAATTCTTTCTATAAAGACACGTTGAGGCGCTACAAGAAATTAAGCGCAAAGGGTTTAGACTATATTGACGTGGGGACTTCCGGCGGACCAGCCGGCGCCCGGCACGGAGCCTGTCTCATGATCGGCGGTAAGCAAAATGTTTTTCAAAAACTTGAACCGCTCTTCAAAGCGCTATCGAAAGATAACAGTTATCAATTTTTTGAAGCTCCGGGAGCCGGACATTTTGTAAAAATGGTGCATAACGGCATTGAATACGGCATGATGCAAGCTATTGCCGAAGGATTCGCGGTACTCAAAAAAGCTCGTTTCAAACTCAATCTTACCGCTGTGGCGGAAATCTACAATCATGGCAGTGTTATTGAATCGCGGCTCATAGGATGGATGAGGAAAGCGTTTGAGCTTCATGGTGAAAATTTACGCGATGTTTCGGGAAGTATCGGCCATACCGGGGAAGGGGCTTGGACGGTCGCCGCGGGAGAGGAGCTTAAGGTAAAAACTAAAGTTATCGAAGAAGCGTTAAAATTTAGAATTCAGTCCAAGAAAAAACCCAGTTTTGTCGGTAAACTGGTGTCGGCCTTGCGCGAGCAGTTTGGCGGACACGACATTAAGGAGCGTTAAGCAAAAATTGGTGTTTTTTAGAAGCCGTTTACAAAGTAAACCTTCCTCAAGTATAATGCCATAAATGAGTTATAAACTGCTACCTTTAATGTATGCGCTATACAGAACTCTTCGGAAAAACCAGCAAATCCGCTCCGGCCGACGCCGAAAGCGTGAACGCCAAACTCCTTACCCAGGGCGGCTTTATCATGAAACAAATGGCCGGTGTTTATAATTATCTGCCGCTTGGTTTGCGCGTCTTAACGAAGATTCAAAACATCATCCGGGAAGAGCTCAACACCGCGGGAGCCAATGAAATTCTGATGCCGGCGTTAACGCAAGCCGAAAACTATAAAAAGACCGGCCGTGAGACTATGGATATTTTGTTCAGAACTGAAGTGGAAGGCGGGGGAGAAGTATTTCTCAATCCCACTCACGAAGAAACCGTAACACCCCTGGTACAAACCTACACTTTTTCCTATCGCGATCTGCCGATAGCTGTTTACCAAATCCAAAATAAATTTAGAAACGAACCGCGCGCCAAGTCCGGCCTGTTGCGCGGACGGGAATTTAACATGAAGGATCTCTATTCATTCCACGCTACCGAAAATGACATGGATGCTTATTACGAAAAAATGAAGAATGTCTACTTCAAAGTTTACGAGCGGCTCGGGTTGGGTGAGCGCACCGTGCTTACGTTTGCCTCGGGCGGATTATTCAGTAAATATTCACACGAATTTCAGGCGCTTTCTGATATCGGCGAAGATACTATCTATCTCTGTGAAAAGTGCCGTACGGCGGTAAACAAAGAAATTATTGAGGAACAAGCCAGCTGCCCAAACTGTTTAAATGTAGATTTGGTAGAAAAAAAAGCCATTGAAGTCGGTAATATCTTTAAACTAAAAACCCGCTTCACCGACGCCTTCAATTTTACCTATACGGATATCGAGGGAAACGCTCGCCCGGTTTTCATGGGCTGTTTTGGCATGGGGCCATCGCGCATTATGGGAACATTGGTAGAGTTGTTTCACGACGATAAAGGCATCGTCTGGCCAAAGTCCGTCGCCCCCCATCAAATGCATCTGGTGGCACTCGGACCAGACTCGGCTGTACTGGAAGAAGCGGACCAAGTCTACCGGCATCTTCTGAAGCGGGGGATTGAGGTGCTCTACGACAACCGTGAAGGCGTTACCGCCGGAGAAAAATTTGCCGATGCTGATCTCATTGGTATTCCCACTCGCGTTATCATCTCAAAGAAAACTCTCGCGGCCAAAGCCGGAGAAGTTAAACGGCGCTCGGGCGGCCAGGCGGAACTGGTCCCTCTTGAAGACCTCCTCAACATAGAACTCTAGCCAGCTATGCACTCCGCGGAGCTCATCAAAGAAATTCATCAGGCGCTCCAAAACCTTGCCCCCCAAAATCTGGTATTGTTGGGGGGTGGTTATTTATACGGCGAGGCGAATGAGGATAGCGACGTAGACTTTTATTGCCTTTGCCCCTGGTGGCGGCTATTTTTTCTGAAACGGTACAAACAGAAAATTACTGACCTAAAAAAAAGTTTTCCAGAGATTAATTTTAGCGTCATGCTGGTACCGCACTTGCTGGAGCGCTTTGGTTATTATATTTACGGCAGGGATTTAAAGGGGGCTGTGCACACCTGGCCCCTGCCGCTCCCGGCTCTGATTAAGAATTGTTTAAAGTTGGCTTACTACAATTATTTAAAGTATCTGGTTCTGGCTGAAGATAAAGATCGTAACCTCGCTAAAACTGTTAAACAGCTGGCGGTGGCGACGCTCGCCGGCCAGGGAAAGATAGATTTTACCAAACCAATTTTTTCGTGGCAGTATATAAACTCTCATTTGGAGGAGCCAGCTACCCCAGACACCAACATTGGAATTAATTTGACGAGGTTTTACCACCAATTCCTTCCACACTTTACTTTTTCCTGGTCTAATTATTTAATATATAACATAAAATTTTTATCGCGCGGCAACCCCTTGTTTTTATTCAAAAATCCTGATAAAATGATTGTGCATAGAATAGTCGCCGGAATTCAACAAAACAACAATCCGCAGGAATTTCTTAAAGAAATAAAACAAATCGTTTTCCCCGTCATAATCTTTTAATCTTTCAATCTTTAATATTCAACCACTATGTCCGTTATCATCTACTCCACCCCCACCTGCCCCTGGTGCCATAAAGCCAAAGAATACTTTAAAGAAAAGAATGTGGACTACACCGATTATAATGTTGCCGAAGACCAGACCAAAGCCGAAGAAATGATACAAAAATCCGGCCAAATGGGCGTGCCGGTTATTGAAATTGACGGCCAAATTATTGTTGGTTTTGACAAGGCGAAGATTAATCAGTTGCTAAAATTGAGTTAAATATGAATGAAGTGGTCTTTGACATCGAAACCCAAAATACATTCGCCGACGTCGAGAATGATTTTAAAAAACTCAAAATTTCGGTGGTCTCTGTCTACCGATTCGAAACCGATACCTATGAAAGTTTTGAAGAAAAGGAGCTGAATAAATTGTGGCCGATTTTGGAAAAAGCCGACCGCCTCATCGGCTACAACAGCGAACACTTTGATATCCCCGTTTTGAACAATTACTATCTTGGTAATCTCTCGCAATTACCCCATTTGGATATTATGAAACAAGTAAAGGAAAGCCTTGGTTTTCGTTTAAAGCTGAACGACTTGGCGCAGGCAACGCTCGACAATATCGAAAAAAGCGCCGAGGGTCTCCAGGCTATCCGCTGGTGGAAAGAAGGAAAAATAGACGAGATTAAAAAATATTGCGAACAAGACGTGCGCGTCACCAAAGAAATTTACGATTTTGGAAGAAAAAATAAACAGCTATTCTACAAATCGCTCACCGGCGAAACTCTGCCCTTCCGCGTAAATTTTGAGTTCCCCAAACTAGCCGCGGCCGGCGCCGGAAAAAACATTAATCTAACGCTTCCTTTTTAATCCCCTCTAAAAAGAGGGGGTGGGGGTGTGTTAAAAATATGATTATTCGTAAACCAAAAAAATACCGCTCGGTATATTTGGATCACGCCGCTACCACCCCGATGGATCCGGAAGTATTTAAGGCCATGCGGCCATTTTTTATTGAAAATTTTGGCAACCCCTCGGCACTATATTCGTTGGGGCAAATCGCCAACCAAGCGATTTTCCAAAGCCGGCGTACGATTGCCGAGATTCTGCGCACCACTCCAGATGGTATTATTTTTACAAGCGGCGGAACTGAATCCGACAATCTCGCTGTTTTTGGCATCGCCTACGCCCACAAAAAACACGGTAAACACATTATCACGACCCCGCTAGAACACCACGCTGTCTTGAAACCGCTCGAACGATTAGCCAAGGATGGTTGGAAAATTACTTTTGTTTCCGCAGATAAACAAGGGATCGTTAATCCTGATGAGGTAATAAAAGCCATCCGACCGGATACGGTTCTTATTTCCGTCATGTATGCCAATAACGAGATTGGCGCCATTGAACCAATCGCGGAAATCGGTAAACGACTCTTGCGTTACCGCAAAGAGCGGGGGACAGCCTATCCGTATTTTCATACCGACGCTTGCCAAGCCGCCGGTTTCCTCGATCTCGACGTGGAAAAATTACATGTGGATCTCATGACTCTAAATGGAAGCAAAATTTATGGGCCAAAGGGGGCGGGATTGCTCTATGCGCGGCGTGGAGTGAAACTGCAGCCAATAATCTACGGGGGAGACCAAGAGCGGGGTTTGCGCGCCGGAACCGAAAACATTCCGGCTATTGTCGGCCTTGCCAAGGCGTTACAGTTAACAAATCCCCCCTCAAGGGGGGCGAGGGGGATGTTCTTCGTTAAAGAAGGTCTGCAACTACAAAAACTCACCGCCTATTTTTGGAAAAAAATACAAGAAAAAATTCCGGGCGCCACTCTCAACGGCCCGACGATTGGTGACGAGCGCCTACCTAATAATCTCAATATTGCGTTCCCGAATATTGAAGCCGAAAAACTTTTATTCTACTTGAATGAGCGTGGAATTATGTGCGCCACCAGATCCGCGTGCTCCATGGGATTATCTGAACCTTCTCACGTTCTTAAAGCCATCGGCATCTCCGAGAAGGCAAGCGGGGAAAGTCTGCGTTTTAGCTTGGGAAAATCTACCGTCAAAGAAGACATCGATTATACCCTGGTCAACTTGGCTAAGCTAACGAAGGAACTGACACAATAATTGTTACACTCGCGCCGGACAAAGTTCGTTGTGTTTTTTTGTTCGGTTTTTTCGTTTGCAATTTTCTTATTCTTCTGCTAAAATAGAGCCATTATATTCCGATATAATCTCATTCGCTCGGAAATGCTTGGGCAAGCCAGGCATTTCACTCGCTCATTTCGATTATGGCTCCTGAACCGGGAAAACTGTATATAGTCGCTACTCCTATTGGAAACTTGGGAGATATTACTTTACGCGCCCTGGAGACACTCAAAGCCGTAGATATTATATTGTGCGAAGATACTCGGGTCTCCAAAAATTTGCTTAATCATTACCAAATTAAAAAGCCGCTCCTAAGTTATCACCACCACAGCGATGCCAAAAAAGTAAAGGAAATAAAACAACTTTTAGAGGGTGGAAAAAATCTCGCGCTCGTTACCGACGCCGGCACACCCGGTATCAGCGACCCGGGAAACATGCTGGTCTCTGTCATTGCGAGCGGAGCGAAGCAATCCCACGGCTTAAGGAGTTCTGGACCCAACGGAATTGCCACGTCGTCTTCGACTCCTCGCAATGACACAGTTATCATTCCCATTCCCGGCCCCTCCGCCGTTGTAACTGCCCTAAGTATCTCCGGCTTTCCGACAGATAAATTCCTATTTCTCGGTTTTCCTCCTCACAAAAATAAAAGAAAAAAATATTTTGAGGAAGTAGCCAGCGCGGAGCATACAGTAATATTCTACGAATCCGGCCATCGCATCACAAAATGCCTGGGCGAACTCACAGCGGTGCTTGCACCAACGCAACAAGTAGTAGTCTGCCGCGAACTTACCAAAAAATTTGAAACGATTTATCGCGGCACCATTCTTGAAGTAGCCGAAAAGATGCAAGACGAAAGAGGGGAGTTTGTAATTGTAATTAATAGCTAAAGGCTATGCCGAAAAAACAAGTTTTTTATCTCACCACCGCCATTCCTTACGCCAATGCCGATCCGCATATCGGGTTTGCTTTGGAAATTTTGTATGCCGATGTGATGGCGCGCTACCAGCGACTTTTGGGAAACGAAGTTTATTTTCTCACCGGCACCGACGAGCATGGGCAAAAAATATTCAAAACAGCCAAGGAGGCAGGCAAACCGGTGGAAGAATATGCCGCGGAAAAATCAGCGCTTTTTCAAAATTTAGCCGATCAGTGGAATATCACCAATGATGATTTTATCCGTACGACCGAAAAACGTCATACGGAAAGAGCGCAAAAATTCTGGCAGGCTGTGGCCGAAAACGGCGATATCTATAAAAAATCGTACACCGGTTTGTACTGCGTGGGGTGTGAAATGTTTAAAACAGAAAAAGATTTGATCGGGGGTATTTGCCCTATCCACAATCGAATTCCTGAAATGCTTTCCGAAGAAAATTACTTCTTTAAACTTTCGCGTTTTCAGGAGCCTTTGGAGTTTTTGTTCAAGGAATGTCCGGATTTTGTCTATCCGGAAAATCGCTATAAAGAAATGTTGAATATTCTTAAAGGCGGCCTGGAGGATGTAAGCGTCTCCCGCGCCAAGGATAAACTTCCCTGGGGCATTCCGGTCCCGGATGACGAGACCCAGGTAATGTACGTGTGGTTTGATGCTCTTACCAACTACATTACGGCGCTCGGTTATGGATCTAAAGATGCCAAACTACTTAAAAAGTTTTGGCCGGGAACCCACATTGTTGGTAAAGAAATTAATCGTTTTCACTCGCTTCTGTGGCCGGCGATGCTGATGTCGGCGGGCCTTGAGCCCCCAAAACAAATAGCCGTGCATGGTTGGATAACGGCAGACGGACAAAAGATGAGCAAAACTATAGGCAACGTTATCAATCCACTTGAGCTTATCGAACAGCATCCGTTGGAAGCCGTGCGGTATTTTCTCATGCGAGAAATTCCTTTTGATAATGATGGTAACTTTTCCTATAAACAATTTACCGAACGCTACAATGGGGATTTAGCCAACGGCATCGGTAACCTCACCAATCGTATTTTGGTTATGATAGAAAAATATAGCGCCGGGCACATTCCCGAGGTGCGTGAGGAGGACAAGGAATTCACCGCTTACTTAGCAAAAAAAATCTGGCCGGTATACGCCGAAACGATGGGAAGATGGCGTTTTGATTTGGGCTTAGAGGCCGTTTTTAAATTTGTGGCGCATTGCGATCAACTAATTTCCGATAAACAACCTTGGGCAATGGTAAAGGCGGGTAAAAACGCGGAGGTAAATGATTTGCTCTATCATCTGGCCGAAGCTCTGCGCCACATTGCCATCATGATTTGGCCGGTGATGCCCGAGACCGCCGAAAAAATACTCGCTCAACTTGGGATGGATGTTGCCGAAGAATTCAAAAAACCATTGTCTAGTTTACAGCAGTGGGTGGAATTGACTGTGGGGAATAAGATTGAAAAGGCAGAGCCGCTCTTCCCTCGCTTAAATTCTTAATCTTAATTCTAATTCTATGAGCCTATTCGACATCGTCCTCCTAATTATCATTGGGGGATTTGCCCTTTTTGGGTTATGGTTTGGATTGGTGCATACGCTCGGGTCATTGGCCGGCACCATCATTGGCGTGTATCTCGCCAGCCGCTATTACCAACCATTTGCCGAATGGCTAATTAAAACCACCGGGTGGGGCGCCAACATTTCCAAAGTGGTGGTGTTCATCATTGCCTTTATTATCATAAATCGGTTGGTTGGACTGGCTTTTTATATAATTGATCGAGTTTTATCCGTCGTGACTAAACTGCCGTTTATCAGCAGTTTGAATCGTCTTCTTGGTCTTGTTTTTGGTTTGTTCGAAGGTGTGTTGGTCTTGGGAATCGCCTTCTACTTCATCGCGCGCTTCCCGGTTGGGTCTGGATTTATGGACGCTCTCGCCGCTTCGCGTGTCGCTCCTTACACCATTCAAGTGGCCTCCGTTCTCTGGCCGCTCATCCCCGAAGCAATAAAAATCCTAAAAAGCACAATTGGCATATAATTTACACAATAATCACTTTCGTAATTTCGTATTTGTTCGTAGTTCGTACATAAAACAGTATGATGGTTGATACCCACGCCCACGCCCACTTCAACGCGTACAAAAATGACATGGACGAGGTAATTAAACGCAGCCTCGAAAAAAACGTGATCATAAATCTCGTCGGTACGCAAAGCGACACCAGTCGCAAGGCAGTAGAGGTCGCTCAAAAATATGACAATGTTTACGCGAGCGTCGGCCTTCATCCTGAACATCTCTTTTCCAAACACGTTGACGAAGAAGAGACTTCTTTTGTTTCCCGCGAAGAAAATTTTGATTACGAATATTATAAAAAACTCGCGGCGCACCCGAAAGTCATTGGAATAGGGGAGTGCGGACTCGATTTATATCGCATTCCTGAAGGCTTAACAAAAGAACAGATGCTGCCTAAACAGCGCGAGGTTTTTGAGGGGCACATTCGACTGGCTCAAGAAATGAATTTGCCAATGGTAATTCACTGCCGCGAAGCGCACGAATACCTTTTAGAGGTTTTAAAAAGTCCAGAGGCCCGAGGGGTCCGCGGCACCATCCACTGTTATACCAGCAACTGGACTAACGCCGAACAATATTTGAAATTAGATTTTTATCTTGGTTTTACCGGTGTCATTACTTTCCCCCCGCTTAAGGCCAATCCCCAGGCGCAAGCTGATTTACTCGAGGTTGTCCAAAAGATGCCGCTAGACCGAATCCTCCTCGAAACTGACTGTCCGTATCTCTCACCGGCGCCCTATCGCGGCAAAAGGGGAGAACCCTGGATGGTTGAAGCCACTGCCGCTAAAATTGCGGAAATCAGGGGGGTAAACCTCGCTGAAATTCTTACGGCTACCACAGAAAACGCCAAACGACTGTTTAAAAAGATACACTAGAATTCACCAAAATTTTAAAACTATTGACCTTTTGGTCAATTTTTAGTAGAATAATGGCGCGTTAAGTATGGAAAACAAGGGACCAAAAACCAGCGATCGCGAATATTATATCTTTGCTTTAAAAATCATTGGCGATTTTGGCGCTGCCATCGCCGTGCCGATAGTTTTTTTTGTTTTAATCGGTCAATATCTTGACGAAAAATACAATCGTTCTCCCTGGTTTACCATCTTCGGATTTGTATTTGCCGCCCTAATTTCCGCAAAAATTATTTACAAAAGAGCCAAGCGCTACGGAAGAGAGTATCAGGCTATGGACAAAAAATAGCACGTTATGTCCCCAATCCACATACCACCTTTAGCCGCCGAAGCCATTTTCCACATCGGAAAAATTCCGGTTACCAATACCATCATCAATACCTGGCTCGCTATAATTATTTTTTTGGGTCTTGGTCTTCTGCTCCGCCGCCAGCTGGCGCTCCGCCCCGGCAAATTTCAAAACTTCGCCGAATATATTTTGGAGTTGCTGATGGGTTATTTCGACCAAGTCACGGGGGATCGCAAGAAAACTATTAAATTTTTACCAATCGTCGGCTCGGTTTTTTTCTTTATCCTATTATCCAACTGGCTCGGTCTTCTGCCGGGTACCGGCAGCATCACCTGGAAACACGAGCTGCTGCTGCGCTCGGCTAATACCGACTTGAATCTTACTGTCGCTATGGCGCTGGTGGCGGTACTCTCCTCCCACATTGTTGGTTTCTTAACGGTCGGCGTTGCTACACATTTTAACAAATTTATTCAAATCGGAACTCTTATTAAAAGCATTCCCAAAGGGCCGGTGGCGATTTTTACCGCGATCGTTGAATTCGCGGTCGGTCTCATTGAAATTATCAGCGAATTTGCCAAAGTGCTCTCCTTGTCGTTGCGTTTGTTTGGAAATATTTTTGCCGGCGAAGTGCTGATGACGGTTATTGCCAGTATCGTCGGCCTCTTGGTTCCCGCGCCGTTTATGCTCTTAGAACTTTTAGTTGGCATAATTCAAGCCGGCGTTTTCAGCATGCTGACTTTGGTATATATGACTGTCGCCACCTCGGCTCCGCACGGAGCGGAAGAACACTAGACGCGATTCATGATACACGTATCACGATACCCAATCGAAATTGTATCGTATTCCATGTATCATGAATCATGTCGATCATGAATCATATTAATTAATTTAGTGATATTAAAGCCGGCGGAATAACACAACTCAATGTGCCCCCGGACTTTGTTATCAAGAAAGGAAAACTATGCCACATGAATCAATGGTGGTTTTGGTAAAAGGTTTGGCGATGGCGATCGGAGGTTTTGCTCCGGCCATGGCCATTGGCCGGCTGGTTGCCAAAGCGATGGAATCCATCGGCCGCAACCCGGAATCGGCCGGAAAATTATTTGTCCCGATGCTGCTTGGCGCGGCTTTCGCCGAAGCTATCGCCATCTACACCCTGGTGGTGGTATTTACCCTCAAATAGTTTTATCGGTTGGGTCTTTGAAAAGGCCTAACCAAATAAAACTATTTCTAGTTACGAATCAATAATCAAGAACTATGAATCATGGACGACACCATAATTCATAATTCATAATTCATAATTCAATATGCTAAATAATGTCGCTTCTGCTCAAGAAATCGAAACATCCACAGAACAGCTGCAGGACACCGGTCTTCTCGCCTCTCTCGGCATCAACGGAACACTGTTTACTTTTCAACTCATCAACTTTGCCATTGTCGCCATAGTATTGTGGTTCTTGATTTTAAAGCCTCTTACTAAAAAAATGGCCGAGCGCCAAAAAATGATTGACGACAGCATTGAAAATTCAAAAAAGATTCAAGATACCTTGCAAAGAAGCGAGCAAAAATATC
Source organism: uncultured Gammaproteobacteria bacterium (assembly GCA_964570525.1). Lineage (GTDB taxonomy): Bacteria > Patescibacteriota > Patescibacteriia > Magasanikbacterales > GWA2-37-8 > CAZMYO01. The sequence continues at coordinate 15,439 of CAZMYO010000057.1, forward strand.
AACAACGTATTGATGGCGCCAAGGTGGAAGCCAATAAAATACTGGAAAAAGCTTTCAGCGAAACGGAAACAGTAACTGCCGGCATGAAAAACAAGGCTAAACAGGAGATTGAACTCCTCGTTGATCAAGCCAAACGCAATATTAAAATTGAAAAAGAAGAGATAATGGAAGGTTTAAAAAAACAAACTGCCGATCTCATCGTTCTTGCTCTAGAAAAAATATTGGATGAAAAAGTTAGTGGAACAAAAGATAAAGAGATGATTGAAAAAATGGTGAAAAAATTAACATGAAAAAAAATACAGCCAAGGATTACGCTGCCGCTCTCTTTGAGGCGACTGAAAAAACGACCGGAGACACTTTAAAAAAAACTGTCGCGGAGTTTGCGCGTATTTTATTTAAAAATCAGCAGCTAAAACAATCGGATAAAATTATTAGCGAGTTTATTAAGTATGCTAAAAAACAAAGCGGCGTTACCGATATAGAAATTACTGCGGCTAGAAAGCTGGAGGCAGCGACACTCAAGGAAATTAAAGGACATTTTGGCGGGCAAGTTGAGGTCGTGGAAAAAATTGATAAAGAATTAATCGGCGGGTTTGTGGTTAAAACCGAAGACAAAATTTTTGACGGCAGTTTAAAGACACAGTTGAGTAAATTAAAGCAGTCGCTTGGTTAATAATCGTGAATTTGATATTTTGATTTTGAAATGCATAATTATTTAATGTTACTTCCCTCTCCCCCGGGGAGAGGGGCAGGGGGTGAGGGAGGGAGAAGGGGACTGCGCTAAAAACTAGGATTTAGAAATTAAAAAATGAGGTATATGTCCATAAATCAAATTGTTGCGGAGCTTAAAAAAAATATTGCCGACTTTGAGAAACAGATTGAGGTTGAAGAAATTGGCACCGTCGTCGAAGTCGGTGACGGCATCGCGCGTTTAAGCGGCCTTGCCAGATGCCAAGCCAGTGAAATGTTGGAGTTCCCCGCCGGGGAACGACAATCCGCCTCTGGCGGATCTCCAACCTACGGCGTCGCTCTAAACCTTGAAGAAGAAACTGTTGGCGCGGTTATTTTAGGTGATTACAAACACATTAAAGAAGGGGACACCGTTAAACGAACCGGCCGTATTTTGTCCGTACCGGTAGGCGAAGAGCTGGTTGGCCGGGTTGTCAACCCGCTCGGTCAGCCGAAGGATGGAGGAGCGGCCTTTAAAACAAAAAAATTCTATCCGATTGAAAAAATCGCTCCCGGCGTTATGAGTAGAGAACCGGTAAGCCAGCCGCTCCAAACCGGCATCAAAGCCATTGACGCGATGATACCGGTCGGGCGCGGTCAGCGCGAGCTTATTATTGGCGATCGTCAAACCGGTAAAACCGCCCTGGCCATTGATACCATCATCAATCAAAAAGGAAAAGATTTAATCTGTATTTATGTCGCGATCGGACAAAAAGAATCTAAAATTGCCCGCATCGTTGCTAAATTAAAAGAAGCCGGCGCCATGGATTATACCATCGTAGTCGCCGCCGGAGCATCCGACCCCGCCGCGCTTCTCTACATCGCCCCGTATGCCGGCGTGGCGATGGCGGAATATTTTATGGATCAGGGCAAAGACGTGCTCTGCGTTTACGATGACCTCTCCAAACAGGCCTGGGCGTATCGTGAAATTTCTCTTTTGCTTCGCCGTCCGCCCGGGCGCGAGGCCTACCCCGGAGATGTTTTTTACCTGCACTCCCGCCTTTTAGAACGCGCCTGCCGCCGAAACAAAGAAGCCGGCGGCGGATCTATCACGGCGCTTCCCATTATCGAAACGCAAGCCGGGGACGTTACCGCCTATATTCCCACTAATGTAATTTCTATCACCGATGGCCAAATATTTCTCGAAAGCGATCTTTTCTATCGCGGCATTCGCCCGGCTTTGAATGTCGGTATTTCCGTTTCGCGCGTTGGTTCGGCCGCCCAAATTAAACCGATGAAAAAAGTCGCCGGCAAACTAAAATTAAACCTGGCTCAATTCCGGGAGCTGGAGGCCTTTGCCCAATTCGCGAGCGATCTTGATCCGGAAACAAAAAAACAAATCGAGCTCGGCCAGCGCTTGGTAGAAATTTTGAAACAACCGCAATTTGAGCCGCTGCCGGTGGCTAACCAAGTCGCTATCATTTACGCCGTCTCCAATGGCTACGCCAATGATGTTGAAGTAAAAAATATTCGCGATTGGGAAAACAAACTTCACCAATTCCTGAATAAGTTCAAACCAGTTCTCCTCCAAAAAATTGGGGAAGGGGAGTGGGATGAGAAAATGGAAAAAGAATTGAAAGAGGCGATTGGGGAATTTTCCGCCCAAGGCGGATCCGCCTTGGGCGGAAAGAAACAATAGAATATGTTATGAGCGAAAAAGAAAGTGGACAATTTGATGAAAATGCGGCTCTAGAAATTTTACAAGCTATCCATAAAGAATTGGGGGGGATAGAGGCGGCTGAAAGAAACGGACTGAAACAGGCCTTGGAAGATGCGCTCCGCCACGCCCTGTTAAAATTGGGTGAAGATTTTGAAAAGTATGGCGACCAAATTTCCACGCGAACACACAAAAAATTCACCGCCCTGATGCTTGAATTTATTAAACTCTTTGACGAAGAAAAGGCGAGTGAGGAAAAGAAGGATAAAAAAACAGCCAGAGGCAATTAAATTTATCGCAACCGTTTTAAATTATGCCCGTAAACACCAAAACAATCAAACGCCGCATCAAATCCATCGGCAACACCAAAAAAATTACCAAAGCGATGGAGATGATTTCTGCCGTCAAAATGCGCCGGGCGGTGGCAAATGTTTTGGCTACGAGGAGCTATGCTAATCTGGCTTGGGAAATGCTCGCTGAAATTGCCGAAAAAACTGACGTGCGGCATCATCCGCTGTTAGATAAGCGAGAAGTAAAAAAAGTGGGCCTAATTCTCATTACCAGTAACCGCGGTCTGGCCGGCGGATTTAACAGCCGGTTGTTGCAAGAAGTGCACCGGTATATCCAAACTGTCATTTCGAACGGAGCGAAACGCGGAGAGAAATCTCTGTCTCAATCACCAAATGGACAGGGATCCCTCACATCAGTTCGGGATGACAGTGAGAGAGTGGAGGTAGAAGTAGAAATAATTCTTAACGGCAAACGCGGCCGAAGTATTTACCAACGTTTCGGACACACCGTAGCGGCCGAGTTTGAAAAGCTAGATCTGACGACCAAAATTGATGAAATTCTACCAATGGCCCAGCTGGCAACGGCGGATTATATCGCCGGAAAATATGATCGGATTGTGGTTGCCTATACTGATTACGTTTCGGCGATTCGGCAGGAGCCGCGTCTTAAACAAATTCTACCGTTTCAACAAGAGAAAGGGCAAAAATCCCTGCCCGCGGCGGGGTGGGCGCCTCGCGGCGACCGGGGTGGGTTGGAATCATTCGGCTATGGTTTTAAATTTGAACCAGACCCAAAACAAGTTTTAGAAATTTTGTTACCGCGTTTAATTGAGATGCAAATTTACCAGGCAATTCTGGAATCAGACGCTTCGGAACACAGCGCCCGCATGCTGGCGATGCGTAGCGCCTCCGACGCGGCGGAAGAGATGATTAAAGAACTAAATTACAGCTTTAACAAAGCGAGGCAGGCTGCCATTACTCAAGAAATCTCCGAAATCGTCGGCGGGGCGGCGGCGTTAGGATAAAATTAATTGCTAATTGAATCTTATGTTGAAAGGCACAATCACCAAAATCATCGGCGTCGTGGTAGATGTTCATTTCCCCGAAAAATTACCGAATCTCTACACGGCAGTAGAAACAAAAATGCCGAGTGGTAACAACTTAGTGCTGGAAGTGCAACAGCATCTGGGTGGAAACAATGTCCGCGCCGTTGCCATGAGCACAACCGACGGATTGGAGAGAGGACAGGAAGTTATTTCCCACAATGAACCAATCAGCGTGCCGGTGGGGCCGGGGACGCTGGGCCGCATGTTTAATGTTGTCGGTGAGACTATTGACGGTCTTGGCGAAGTTAAGCATGAGAAAAAATATCCGATCCACCGGCCGGCGCCGGAATTTACCAAGCAATCAACCAAATCGGAAGTATTGGAAACCGGCATTAAAGTCATTGATCTTATCTGCCCCTTCCTTAAGGGTGGTAAGGTTGGTCTCTTCGGCGGCGCCGGCGTCGGCAAAACCGTTATCATCCAAGAACTAATCCGCAACATCGCCCAGGAACACGGCGGATATTCCATGTTCGCGGGTGTCGGTGAACGAACGCGCGAAGGCAATGATCTTTATCGCGAAATGAAAGAGAGCGGCGTACTTCTTAAAACGGCGCTGGTCTTCGGCCAGATGAACGAACCGCCGGGCGCGCGCGCTCGCGTTGCCTTAACCGCGCTTTCCATGGCCGAATATTTCCGCGATGAAGAAGGAAGAGATCTGCTCTTATTTATTGATAACATTTTCCGCTTCACCCAAGCCGGCTCCGAAGTTTCGGCTCTGCTTGGCCGCATGCCTTCCGCCGTAGGTTATCAGCCCACCTTGGCCTCCGAGATGGGTCTGCTCCAGGAAAGAATTACTTCTACCGACAAAGGTTCCATTACCTCCGTACAAGCCGTATACGTTCCAGCCGACGATCTTACCGATCCGGCGCCAGCCACCACCTTTGCCCACCTCGATTCAACGGTCGTCTTAAACCGATCACTCACTGAACTTGGCATCTACCCGGCGGTAGACCCGCTTGATTCAAGCTCTACCATTCTCGATCCGAATATCGTCGGTGAAGAGCATTATCGAACGGCGCGCGATGTGCAGAAAGTACTCCAACGCTATAAAGACATGCAAGATATTATTGCCATTCTGGGTATGGAAGAACTAAGCAGTGAAGACAAAACAACCGTATCCCGCGCTCGTAAAATTCAAAAGTTTTTATCCCAGCCCTTCTTTGTCGCCCAGATTTTCACCGGCACCGAAGGCAAATATGTTCCGGTTGCCGACACCGTGCGCGGCTTCCGAGAAATTCTTGACGGCCAGCATGATGACAAGTCAGAGCAGGCGTTTTATATGAAAGGCGGTATTGAAGAAGTAAAATAATTTTGTGATGCGAATCTACCAATTTCATGCTAATCTACTAATATGCAAATATTTGTAGATTCGAATATTTGTAGATTCGAATATCATTCGTAGATTAGCATCTTATGTTGTTTAAAATCACCACTCCCGAACGCCAAGTCTTTGCTGATGAGGTCGACCAGGTCAGCATGATGACCAAAGACGGTGAAATTACGGTTTTACCCCACCACATTCCCTTGGTAACCCTGCTTAAACCGGGTGAATTAAGATATAAAAAAGATGGCGAGGAGCACGCTATCGCAATCTCGGGCGGGTTCGCCGAGGTTCGTCCGGATAATTCCTTAATTATCTTAGCAGACACGGCCGAGCATGCCACGGAAATCGATCTCACGCGCGCCGAAGCCGCCCGTGATCGCGCCCACAAACTTATGGAAGGAGCGCGCAACAAAGAGGATGTTGATTATACAACGCTCGCGGCCAAGATGGAGAAGGAGCTGGCGCGATTGAGAGTGGGAAAAAAATATAGGAAATTAAAATAAAAATTTAATAAGAAAATATGTGCGCCATAAAATTTACTGGAGAATCTCCTGATCAAGTTGATCATGTTTGGAAGCCTGAAGAAGAAGCTTTTAATTATTATATTAAAAGTTTATTTGAGACTACTGCAAATAATCTGGATAAGAAAGTCAACAAGGAACGAACCAAAAATATTGATAGTTGGTCGCTATTGATGAATTTATATCAGACATACCCTGCGGAGACTGCCGAGCTGATTCGTGAGTTGGATGCCACTAATAAGGATAAAATTAGTCCCGACGATCTAATGGAGTTTGCTGGAGCAGACTTTGTTAGGGAATGTTCCCTTTTGCAATCAGTGCGTGGAAAATCAGATTCGGTACCAGCCAGCTCGATATATGATTTATCCTATCGGATTCTTAAAACTTTAGACAGTTATCTTGAATCTAAACCTAAACTCAATCTGTCCCTTCCTCCCCGCCAAGGACCATACAGATAAAGCCGGGCTTTGTTTTGGTATAATGCGAATGTATGGAGGTGGAAAAAATTTATCAAAAACTACTAAAACTCTATGGCCCACAAGGATGGTGGCCGATTTACATTCCGACAAACTGTCACGGCCTTACCTACGGCATCCCCTATGAGAACATGGAGCAATTCCGTTTACCGTTCCGCGACCCGTATTTTGAAATTGCTATCGGCGCGATTTTGACGCAGAATGTGGCGTGGAAAAATGTGGCGCAGGCGATTGTGGGATTGTATGAAGCGAAAGCGTTGACGCCGAAGCGACTCATAAAATTGAAGATTGAAAGATTAAAAGATTTGTTGCGACCGACCCGGTATTATGCGCAGAAAGCTAAGAGCATTCGATTGTTTAGTCAATGGTTAGTTAATGAATATGACGCGAGTTTACTCAAACTCCGTAAGGTGAACAAGACCTCACCCTCCGTCCCTCTCCTTATTCTCCCGAGGCGCATCCGCCTTGGGCGGAAAGGAGAGGAGGATTCCCTTGATAAAATACGTTCCCAGCTTCTTGAGCGGTGGGGAATTGGAAACGAGACAGCGGACTCCATCATGCTCTACGCTCTCAACCTGCCAATTTTCGTGGTTGATATTTACACGAAACGATTGTGCGCGAAGTTTGGAATCGTATTTAAAAAGTATGATGAGTACAGACAATTCTTTGAATCTCAAATCTGTTTAAATCAGTCGCTCGTTAATCTGCCTAAATCTGTGTTATACCAAGAATACCACGCTCTCATCGTCGCTTCCGGCCAAGACGACCATCGAAAATTGTAATAAAACGCCTCCGGCCACGTCTACTTATTGTAAAACTATCTCACGCAGTGGGGATATTTTGTCTTTATCACATGAAATATAACACTAAATTAACCCTTAAAATCTACTGGTCCGAAGCGCGGCAATACAAACTGCTGATTTTTGTTTTGCTCATGAGTGTTATTGGGGCGTCAGCTCTCGGTGTTGTAATTCCGCTTTATTTTAAGCGTTTTTTTGATATTTTAGCACACAGCGGTACGGATATGGCGGTTACGGCGCAGGCGCTCTTCGGTGTCTTAATCACCATCGCGGGGGTTGAAGCGGTGCGTTGGATATTTTGGCGCGTTGCGGCTTTTACGAATAACTATTTCCAGCCGCTGGCGATGGCCGCGCTCGCCAATCGCTGTTTTGGATATCTCCACCGGCATTCTTTTGCCTACTTTAATAACAATTTTGTCGGGTCGCTGGTCAAGCGCGTCAACTGGTTTACCCGCGCCTTTGAAAGCGTGGCTGATAAAATTACCTGGAATTTACTGCCGCTCTTGGTGCATCTAACGGTAGTCGTTGGCGTCCTCACGCGCAAAGACTGGCGGCTGGGAGCGGGAATGTTCATCTGGTTAGCAATGTTTCTCACCGTCAACTGGATTTTTACGTCGTATAAATTGCGCTTTGACATTAAACGCAGTGAAGCCGAAACCAAGGCCACGGGAATTTTGGCGGATACCATCACTAACCATAGCAATGTAAAGCTCTTTGTTGGTTATGGCCGAGAACTCACGACGTTCGCTAAAGCGATGGACGTGGTGCGCCGACTCCGTTGGCTGACCTGGAATTTGGACGGCTTATTTGAGGCGGTCCAGGGGTTTTTGGTTGTATTTTTTGAGCTGGGTATTTTTTACTTAGCGATAATTCTTTGGCGACAAGGACTTTTAACAATTGGCGATTTTGTGCTGATCCAGTCTTACTTAATTATTATTTTTGATAACGTCTGGGATTTTGGAAAAATCATCAGACATTTATATTCTGATCTGGCTGACGCCGAGGAAATGACGATGATTCTCAATACTCCGCCTGAAATTAAGGACATTTCTGGGGCCAAGGATCTCGCGGTTACTAAAGGTGAAATACAATTCCGCCAGGTTGATTTTTATTACCATGAAACGCGGAAAATTTTTGCCAAATTAAATTTACAAATTCAGGGACGCGAAAAAGTGGCTTTAGTCGGGCCGTCCGGCGCGGGAAAAACCACGATTGTTAAGTTGCTCTTGCGCATGCACGACCTTGCCGCCGGCGAAATTCTTATTGATAATCAGCGAATTGATCGGGTAACGCAAGAAAGTTTGTGGCGAAATATCAGTTTAGTGCCCCAGGACCCGATTTTGTTCCACCGGACGCTTCTGGAAAATATTCGTTACGGCAAACCGGCCGCTACCGATGAAGAAGCGCTTCGGGCAGCTCGATTGGCTCACTGTCACGAATTTATCAGTGAATTTCCGGACGGCTACCTTACCTATGTGGGGGAGCGGGGGATAAAATTATCCGGCGGCGAACGCCAGCGCGTGGCCATCGCGCGAGCGATTTTGCGCGACGCGCCAATTCTGGTTCTGGACGAGGCCACCTCCAGTCTTGATTCCCAATCGGAAGCGTTAATCCGGGACGCTCTTGATGTTCTTATGAAAGATAAAACGGTCATCGTCATTGCTCACCGTCTTTCCACCATTATGAAAATGGATAGGATTATTGTCGTAGATCACGGAAAAATTATTGAAGAGGGGACGCACGAAGAACTGCTTAAAAAAGAGCGGGGAATATACCAACGACTTTGGAAACTTCAGGCCGGCGGATTTATTCGCTAAATTCGACAATTTTAAATCCGCTTGTCCATTCAAATTAAATATGGTATGCTAAAAATGATAAAAAGGTCGAAATACAGCTTAATTCAATAATCTTTTTCTTATATGAAAAAATTAATTTCTCTGATCGTTTCAATGGCGTTTATGGCCTCCGCTCTGCCAGCGCTGGCCGCTCCCCCTGCCGGGGTTGGCGCGCCGAAGGCAATAAAAGAGGCCAAGATGAAACTTAAGGAAGAAAAAAAAGAACTCCACGAGCAGGAAAAGGAAGTTAAAAAAGCCATGAAAGAAGATAAACAAGAAAAAACCGACGCTCTTAAGGCCGCTCGCGAGACTTTTTTAACCGCGATGAAAAAAGCCCGTGAAGCATACCTAGCCGCGATAAAAAAGGTGAACGAGGATTATCAGGCGGCGAAAAAAGCGGCCCAAGACGCCTTTAACAAGGCCAAAGAGAATCTGCGTCCGGCTCCGCCTTCCGCCACCAGCACTCCTCCTACCGCGACTACCACACCCTAGTATTTTTTCTAAAGAAAAACAAAACCCCGCCTTTGGCGGGATAAACAGTCTGCCTAAAAGCAGGCTGTTTGTTAAGGCGTGACTGGGTTGCTAATTTTATCATTAAATGGTAAAATAAAGCTGGTTTAGCTAACCTTAAATATCAATATGCTCAACAGAGAATTGGACACAGAAAGCAATCTTCACGCCGCGCCCATCGATTCCCACTTATCACGCGAGGAAGAACTAAAAAAACAAATTCTGGAAATGCGTCCATACGTTGTTAGTTTTATCACTAAAAAGGGGTTTAAAAATATTGCTGACGATATCGCTCAAATAACTTTGGAAAAAGGAATAAACGGTGTAAAAAATTTTAAGGGAGAATCTGCTCTTAAAACCTGGCTAACGAGTATAGCTTTTAATGAGATACGAATGAAACTACGCACTGATAAAAGTCACAAAGCTAAAAATGATGCGTACCAAGATAATATGAAACCGGAGAACACGGGGGTGGAGGATTTTCCCGATCCGATACTCCGCAAACACATTGAATCTGTTCTGCACACACTTAAGCCCCAGGAACAAAAAATAATAAAATTATCGCTTCAAAACTCCGGTACCGAAATTGCCGAAAAATTGAACATACCGCATTCAACTGTTAAAACAACGTTGCTTAGAGCCAGAAAAAAAATTAGAGAAGCCCTTGCCGACAGAGGAATAGACATCGATAAATTGGGGATATCAAAAACTAGCGGCTAAATCTAATTTTCACCATAAAATTATGCCCGAGATAAAATTAGCTCCAAAAGGAGTGGGGGAGTCAAAACATTCAGCGAAAAAATCAGAAGAGTCTTCCGCTCAAGAAAAAAACCCCGCTGATTATGAGAAACTCAAGGAACAAATTGTCCAATATAGGCTTGACATATTAAAATTTATTTTAAAAATGTTCAGAAGCTATAAACATAACCGTGAGGATGTGCCTGCTCTGGCCGAAGATATAACTCAACAAACATTAATAAAAGCAACTAGGCTGGCCAACAAATTTGATCCGCGTAAATCAAAATTATTAACCTGGCTTGGCATAATAGCTAAAAGCAAATTTCTTGATTCTTATCGAAAAAGCAGGCCTGATATAAAGTTTGATTTGGAGGCAGATCTTTCCAAACTAGCAGCCCCGGCTTTATTAGAAACCGATCCTCTGCTCAATAAAAAACTTGAGGCCGCGCTAGAAAAATTAACGCCAAAAGAAAAAAATTTTATCACGCAAGCGTTATTAAATGATACGCCATATAAAATATTATCCCGCAAATTCAACATCTCCGTTAACACCGTTAGGTCAAGGATAGGCGAAATAAAACATAAATTAAGAGAAATACTACTAGACGAAGGTGTTGATCCTGAACAGCTTTTTCGTGATTAAGCCAAGAAGCCCAGTTGTGCGACGAACCAAACTTAGCTATAATTGGCAGCGAGGGAGAAATGGTCGCCTTAGGCGACCATTTCAACCGAGCGAACCAATTTCAAGCTTTGCTTTTAATTAAAGGCACTTAATACGTGCTTTTTCATTTATGCCGGAACATAAGCTAAACAAGGCTCAAAAAGAGGCTGTGGAGTACACCGATGGGCCGCTGTTAATTGTGGCCGGCGCCGGCACGGGAAAAACAACGGTAATTACCACCAAAATTTGCTACCTTTTAGAGCACAAACTTGCTAAACCAGAGGAAATTTTGGCCCTGGCCTTCAACGACAAAGCCACCGAAGAGATCCGTGAACGCGTGGACGACCTTATTGACATTGGCTACACCGAAATTGCCATTTCCACCTTCCATAGTTTCTGCCAGCGCATTCTGGAACGCCACGCCATCGACATTGGCCTCTCCAACCAATTTGAACTCCTGACCCAGACCGCCGCTTGGCTCCTGGTGCGCAAAAATCTCGACAAGCTCAACCTTGACTACTACCGCCCCGTCGGCAACCCCACCAAGCACATTCACGAACTCCTTAAACATTTTTCCAAATGCAAAGATGAATTGATATCTCCAGAAGACTATCTGAAATACGCCGAAGGATTAAGCAAAGACAACGGCGACATGAACGTGCAAGAAAAAAACCGTGTCACCGAACTCGCTAACGCTTACCACGCCTATAATCAGCTCCTCCTCGACACCGCGCATTTCGATTTTGGCGACCTCGTTTACTACGCCAACAAACTATTTCAAACCCGACCAAATATTTTGGCTGCCTATCAAGCCAGATACAAATACATTCTCGTTGATGAATTCCAGGATGTAAACTGGGCGCAATATAATTTGGTGCAAATGCTGGCTGACGGCAAGACCCAGCTCACCGTGGTGGGAGATGACGATCAGAGTATTTATGCTTTCCGCGGCGCTAGCGTCAGTAACATTCTCCGTTTCCAAGATGATTTTCCCAAGGTCAAAAAAATAGTGCTCAACGAAAACTACCGCTCAAACCAAGAAATTTTGGACAAAGCCTATGAATCAATCCAGAATAACAACCCAGATCGTCTGGAAGTAAAACTAAAGATTGACAAGAAACTTAAATCCTGCGTAACTGCGGACTCAACTGTCATTTCGACGACGAAGGAGAAATCTCTGTCTCAATCACGAACGGACAGAGATTCCTCGTCGGCCTCCGGCCTCGCTCGGAATGACAAAAGTGTTGTCCATATTCACTCCGCGACGCTTGAAGGCGAAGTGAGGGGGGTGATAGACGAAATTGAGCGCCTAAAACAAATAAATCCAGACGCCACCTGGGATGATTTCGCGATCCTCGTGCGTGCCAATAGCCACGCTGACCCATTTATCGCTGGTTTAGAATCACGCGGCATACCTTATGAATTCCTTGCCGCCAGCGGTCTCTACCGCCAGCCGGTTATTCTCGACTGCATAAATTACTTTAAACTGCTCACTGATCATGCTGACGGTATTGCCATCTTCCGCCTGCTGCGCTTGCCTTTTCTCAAATTCAGTGAAAACGATCTGCAAAAATTCACCTCGCTGGCTAAGCGTAAGGCCTACACCTATTACGAAGCGCTCAAACGCTGCCGTGAATTTAACCTCTCCGAAGAATCCGTCAAAGCCTGCGACATGATTATTAATCTCATCCACGACGGGCTGAAAGAATCGCGCTGCCTCAAGCCAACCATTTTGCTATATAACTTTTTAGAAAAAAGCGGCTATCTCAAATATTTGAAAATCGAAGAAGAGGCTGGGAATGCCGCGATCATCCGCCAGAATCATCAGCTCAAACAGTTTTTTGATTATTTGGAAACCTTTGAAAAAATTACGCCCGACGCCCATGTCGCCAATTTCATGGAGGAGTTTGGCAACATACAAGATTCCGGTGACCGCGGCAAAATTTTTTCCACCCAAGACGGATCCGCCTCTGGCGGAGATTTTAATGACACGCCCGATTCGGTAAATATTCTTACCATCCACGGAGCTAAAGGTTTGGAGTACAAATATGTTTTTATCGTCAATCTCGTTGAAGAGCGCTTCCCGACGCGGACCAAGGGCGACGGCATCGAGATTCCGCTCGAACTGGTGAAAGAACAACTACCAGAAGGGGATAGCCACTACGAAGAAGAACGCCGTTTGTTTTACGTGGCCATGACTCGCGCCAAAGAACGATTGTACTTTACCAGTGCGTCGAATTATGGCGCCAGGCCTACCCTGCCTACCGGACAGGCAGGCGGCAGGCAGGGCGCTCGCGCCAAAAAAATCAGCCGTTTTTTGAATGAGATCGGCTACCAAGCCGAGGAGCAAGAGGAGATAAAACAAAGGCTCGCCGAAAAAAGAGCGGCCAAAGCGCTCGACAAGCAAAAAATTGTCTACGAACTGCCCAAGAGTTTCTCGTTTTCGCATATCCAGATATACGAAACCTGCCCGTACAAATATAAACTGAAGCATGTTTTAAGTTTACCGTCCAAGGGCAGCCACTACTTCAGCTTTGGCACTACCATTCATAACACGCTGCAAGCGTTTTACCTGCGTGTGAAGGAATTAAATTCCACCACGCAAAGTTCGCTTTTCGAAGCGCCGAAAAATAAAAATGCCGATAGCGCCAAACAAGCCCCCGCAGTGGAGGAACTTCTCACTATTTATGAAGCTAAATGGATTGACGATTGGTATCTGGGCGCCAGGCAAAAGGAACAATATTTTGAGAAAGGGAAATCCTTGCTCCGTACTTTTTACAAATCCCAAGAAAATAATTGGACCATTCCAGAATTTTTGGAAAGTTTTTTCAAAATTAAAATTGGCGATCATCTCTTGAGCGGCCGCATTGACCGCGTGGACAAACTTCCCGATGGCACTCTCGAAATTATTGACTATAAAACCGGCAAACCAAAAGAAAAATTGGCCGCCGCCGACAAAGAACAACTGCTTATTTACCAAATCGCCGCCGAACAACTGCCCGAGTACAAAAATGTTGGCAAGCCAAGCAAACTAACCTACTACTATCTCGAAGACGAGATCCGGACATCGTTTATCGGCGATAATAAAGATCTGGAAAAACTGCGGGAAAGCATATCCGAATCAATTGGAAATATCAAAGCGCAAAAGTTTGACGCCACCCCGAGCCAATTCGCCTGTGAGCATTGCGACTTTCGCGATATTTGTGAATTTCGCGTATGAAATCTCTTGCCTCAATTCTACAAAATAAATCCTTCGCCTCGCCACTTTTACGAGGAGTAAGCGCCTCGCTGGCTGTTGAAACCGCCAACGAACTTTTGGTCGGCATCTTTGGCGCGAAAATTAAAGAGCATGCTAGCGCCGCCTACCTTAAAAACAGTGTATTAAGCATAGCGTGTCTCGGCTCCACCGCCGCCCAAGAGATAAGATTGCGGGAGCGGGAGATTGTTGATAAAATAAACAAAAAAATGGGCTTTAGCGCGGTCAAAAAAATCAAATACATGTCCTGAAAACCACCCGCCGCGGGGGCGGTGTTAGCCCTTGCCAAACCTACCGCCGTCCACTACAATACTCATATGACTCTACGCCAATATCTTATTTTAATGACCATCGGCACGCTAGCATGCTGGATTGCCTGGTTTTTTGTTATTGGAAACATCAGCCCCGCCGAGGCTGGAATATTAGGCTTTGCTTTTTTTTACTTAAGTTTATTTTTAGCCATTGTCGGTACTTTTTCCGTAGCGGGATTCTTGACGCGCCGGATGATTATAAAAAATGATAATATTGTGTTTCGTCATGTTCACACCACCTTTCGCCAAAGCATTATTATCGCCAGCCTTATAATTATCTCGCTCCTGCTGCTCTCGCAACATTTACTGGCCTGGTGGAACGCGCTTCTTTTAGTGGCTTTATTTTTCATCTTGGAGGGGATGATATTCTCTAATCGAAAATATCGGAACCTTGATTATGTTAAATAGTCTGTTTGGAAAATTCAGAAAGGAGCTGGGGATTGACTTGGGAACAGCAAACACGCTGGTGTACGTAAAGGGCCGCGGTATTGTCATCAATGAATCGAGCGTCGTCGCCGTTAATACTCGCACCGAACAAATTTTGGCGGTCGGACACGAGGCCAAAGACATGTTGGGAAAAACGCCACCGCATATCATCACCACGCGTCCCTTGACCGGCGGTATTATTTCTGATTTTGAAGTGACCGAAAAAATGTTGCGTTATTTCATTAACAAGGTTTACGAAAACAGCTCTCTTAACTTTGTCTCTCGTCCCAAGGTAGTTATTGGCGCGCCGGTGGATATTACCGAGGTAGAGAGACGCGCTGTCGGGGATGCGGTAATGAATGCCGGCGCCCGGGAAGTTTGGATTGTTGAAGAACCAATGGCCGCCGCTATCGGAGCGCGCATGCCCGTCAGGGAACCGGTTGGGAATCTTATTGTGGAAATGGGCGGCGGAACGTGCGAAATCGCCGTCATTTCGCTAAGCGGTATTACTACTCGAAAATCCATTAAGATCGCCGGCGACGAGCTTAATCGCAATATTATGACGTATGCTCGGGAAGCTTTCAATTTGCTCCTGGGCGAACGGCAGGCGGAGGAAATAAAAATTAAAATTGGATCGGCGGTAGAATTAAGCGAGTCTTTAGAATTTCCCATGCGCGGCCGTGATTTAATTACCGGCCTGCCGCGAGAAGTAATGATTAATGACGCGCAAGTCCGCGAAGCCATGATCAAATCGCTGCGTGTTATCGTTGATAGCGTCAAAGATATTTTGGAGATTACTCCGCCCGAGCTCGTGGCCGACATCCATGAGCGCGGAATATTGCTCTCCGGCGGCGGGGCGCTGCTCCGCGGAATTGACGAGCTCATCAAACGAGCCATCGAAATTCCGGTAAGAATTGCTGACGATCCGCTCACCTCGGTCGTGCGCGGCACCGGCCTTCTTTTGGACGAAACCGATTTGCTTAAAGAGGTGGCGATTTTTCCTCTGCCCCCAGACACTAATTAGCGCAAGCGCACTATGTCGTATAAGTCAGGTAAAAAAACCTATCTTTACTTAGGGGCCATTTTAGCGTTACTTATTATTCTGCATTATCTTGGCTGGATTGCGCCACTCGAAAAGCTGATACGTTCTTCCACCATTCCCATCATTGGACAGGTTCACACTTTAAGTGTGCGCGTGGGAGATAATTATCAATTTTTTAAAGATCGAGGAACGTTTCTCAAAGCTTATGAGGAGTGCTCCAAAAATACCGGGCGGTTGGCTAAAACTGAAGCCGACATCAAAATACTTAAAATTGACAATGATGAACTGAAAAAACAATTATATTATTTAAAAAAGGGGGAAATTGGAAGCGTCTTGGCGGAGGTGGTGGGCAAGGAATTGCTCGGTAACGAACAAACCATCATTATCAATCGCGGCGCCGAAGATGGCATCAAAGTAGATCAACCGGCAATTGTCGGGGAAGGAATTCTAATCGGCAAGGTAATCAAGACAGAAAAAGATATTAGCATTATCCGTCTTATCAATGATAATCAAAGCCGAGTCGGCGCCGCGATTTTAAACCAAAACCGCAGTATTGGCGTTGTGGAGGGCGGCTTCGGCATCAGTTTGCGAATGACGCTCATCCCGAGAGACGAGGTAGTTTTAGTGGGAGATCAAGTGGTAAGTTCCGGGTTAGAATCCAATGTACCGCGCGGCCTTCTTATTGGGTCGGTAGCGGTAGTAGAAAACGAAGCCTATAAACCGTTTCAACAGGCTGTCTTAACGCCAAGCACCGACCTTAATAAGCTCACCGTAGTCAGCGTTCTTTCCACCAGTGGGCCAAATTATCAATCACAATGATTAAAGCCTTTTTTAAATTAACTGTGGCGCTTATCAGTATTCTTGCCATCTTTATTTTGCATATCGCTGCGGTTAACTTTCTGCCATTTCCACTCAATCGCATTAACCTAATGTTTCTGGCGCTGGTTTGGTTGGCGATAAATAAAGGCATAGCTTACGTAGTTTGGGTTGGGTTAATTCTATCGTTTCTCGCAGAGCTTTTTTCCCCGGCGCCTTTTGGTGTTAATATGGCGGCGCTTCTTGGGAGCTTGATAATCTTGGATTGGTTTCTGGCAAATGTTTTTACCAATCACTCCTGGTACATAGTGTTTTTTTCTGGATTGATCGGCCTTATTTGTTATCGAGTTGGGTTTTTTCTTTTTCTTGGCGCTGTTGCCATAATAAAACAGGATACACTTTCGTTTAATTTGCCGTTAGTTACCGACATAGCGCTCGAGGTCGTGCTCACCGCTACAACACTGGCCGGTCTCTATTTGGCAACCGCACTATTTCTTAAGCGCCTCGACCCAAAATATATCACCGTAAATGTAAGGTTATGACCGGCCTAAACCCTTTCAAAATTTTTGACCCCTCTAATCCGACGCCGGGCTTAGACGGAAAATATAAAAAATCATGGGTGGAAGAATCGTTCGACATTGAAGCGGAAACCAAAAACCGGTTAAGCGTCGCGCATACCAGAAATTATATTGGCAAGAGCATTGGAATAAAAAAAATAAAAATATTTTTACTGGTCATTATTCTCGGCCTCACCGCCATCTTTGCTCGAACCTTCTATCTTCAGACGATCCGTGGTTCCTATTACCGTAATCTGGCCGAGGGTAATCGCATTCGCTTGCGATCTATTCCGGCCGAGCGCGGAATTTTCTACGATCGTTTTAATAAAGAGTTGGTGCAAAATGTTCCCAATTTTTCTCTCGCCATCGTACCGCAGGATTTACCGCGCGCCGGGGGATGGCGAGAAAAAATAATTACAAAATTATCCGAACTAAGCGGCCTGTCTCAAGAAGACATTAATGAGCTTATAAAAAAATACGGTTCCTACGGGTATGAGTCGCTTGTTATTAAAGAAAATTTGGATTACCAAACTGCTCTAAAACTATATGTTGAAAACGCGAGTCTTCCGGGAATTTCTATTGAAAGCGGCAGCCGAAGACACTATCTCAATACGGCGGGTAAAACAAGCGATAAAAACCTTAGCTTGTCGCATCTTCTGGGATATCTCGGCAAGCTCACCGAGGATGAGCTAACACAGTTACGAGAGAAGGGTTATCTGCAATCCGATAATATCGGCCGCGCTGGTTTGGAAAAAATATATGAACCGTTGTTGCGCGGTACTTACGGGAGAAAAAAAATTGAAGTCAATGCCGCGGGAAAAGAACAAAATGTTCTAGCGGTAGAAGCTCCCGAGCCGGGAAAAAATATTGTGCTGACTATCGATCTTGAGGCTCAAAACGAACTGGAAAGACTCGTTAAAATTACTGCCGAAAAAATCCGAAAAAGAAAAATTGCCGCTATTGCCCTTGATCCAGCGACCGGCGAAGTGCTGGCTCTTGTAAGCTGGCCATCTTTTGACAATAATATATTCTCGAGTGGCATAGATAAAGCTACCTTTAAAGGTTATGTTGATGATCCCGACCGGCCGCTGTTCAATCGCGCTATTGCCGGAGTCTATCCTCCTGGTTCAACCGTTAAGTTGATAATTTCCGCCGCGGCCTTACAAGAAAAAATTATTACCAAAAATACCGTCTTCAATAGTGTGGGCGGCCTCGCTATCGACCAGTGGTTCTTTAAGGATTGGAAGGCCGGCGGCCATGGAATTACCAACGTAACCAAGGCCATTGCCTGGTCGGTCAATACTTTCTTTTATTATGTTGGCGGCGGTTATAATAACTTTGTGGGGCTCGGACTTGAACGTCTTGGCAAATACTTTTCTCTTTTTAACCTGGGCCAAAAAACTGGTATTGATTTGCCCAGTGAACGTGGCGGATTTATTCCAAGCAAAGAGTGGAAAAAACGAGAAAGGGGGGAGACCTGGTTTGTTGGCGATACGTATAATTTATCTATTGGCCAGGGCGACCTTTTGGTAACACCCCTCCAGGTAGCGGTATGGACAGCGGCTATTGCTAACGGAGGAAATATTGTAGAGCCCCATCTAGGATACAAGATATTGGATTCGGTTAACAAAACCGCGACGCCGATTGGAGACAAAATTATCAGAAGCAACTTTATCGCGCCAGAAAATTTGAGCTTGGTGCGGGACGGGATGCGCGAATGCGTAACTGCCGGCAGTTGTAAACTCTTGAATAACTTGCCTTTTCTCGCCGGCGGAAAAACCGGTACGGCCCAATGGAGCAAAAATCAGCCAACGCACGCTTGGTTTACCTCCTTCGCGCCGTTTGTTGATCCGCGCATTGTGGTAACAGTACTGGTGGAAGAGGGTGGCGAGGGCGCGACAATCGCCATGCCGATCGCAAAAAATTTCTTAGACTGGTGGGGGAGAAAATATTTGACACGCAAATGAAGTGTGTTATACTATGATTAATTATTAATTTTTTTCATCTATGGACGAACCTATCCATTACCTGTCAGCGGATAGTCTGGAAGAGTTAAAAAAAGAATCTGATACTTTGAGGAATGTTACAATTCCAGAGATAGCCAAGCGCATTGATGAAGCCAAACAGCTGGGTGATCTTTCTGAAAACGCGGAATATCACCAGGCCCGTGAAGATATGTCCTGGGCGCAAGGCCGACTCTTGGAGGTGGAGCAAATTATTAACAACGCGGAAATTATTGTTAAACAGAAAACCGGGATGGTATCAGTGGGTAGCACGCTCACCGTTCGAATAAACGGCAAAGAAAAACAGTACACCATTGTTGGCCCTCAAGAAATAGACCCGGCCCGTGGGATGATTTCCAACGAGTCGCCGCTGGGCGAAGCCTTTTTGGGGCATAGAACCGGTGATCGGGTAGAGGTGTCCGCTCCTTCGGGAAAGGTAGTATACGAAATTCTTGAGATAAGGTAAACTATCAGAAGGAGGAAGACAATGAGGAAGCTCGTCATCGCTGTCTTGAGCGTATTTTCTCTTACCGGATGCTACAAAATAACCGCTCACAAGCCTGCTCTTGAAGCAACGAAACAACTTGACGACTGCGAACAGGATATCCGCCGATTGTGTGAAAATATTAGTCTGGAGCAGTGCGAGCAGATGTTGCCGCTTAAAGTCTGGAGCAAATGCGCCGAGCGGTGGGAGGCGTATGCCTTTGCCCACCCCGACGACCCTGAAGCTCCGTACGCAGCTTTAGAATTTTTGCTTGAGTTTGGCCTGCGTACGCCTAGTTATTTTGAAGGCTTGAGCGCCCTTAAAAGAGCGATAAAAATTGCCGAGATCTACCAAAAACTTTTTGGCAGAAACGCGCTAAAAAAAAGCAAACGCTAAAGCGTTTCGGAAAGCTGGGAAACGCTCCAAGCGGTTTGCCTAACTAAAAACATCGCCAACCCCCCGCCAACCGGCGGGGGGTTCTACTTTAAATACACTTTCTGCGACGATTTACAGTTTTTTTGGCTTGTGTTATGATTATCTCAAGGAGGATAACATGGAAGTGCTAACAAGAAGGATCTCCGCGCATACCACTCGCTGCTATCAATGCTCCATTTGCAAGACAAAACACCGATCTGCTGGTGCAGCCAAAAAGTGTGAAGCGCGAACATTGGAAAGACAAGTGTTTCATCGTGGATCGGTGGTGAAAAACATCTCGCCTCGTACCTGTCTAAACAATGGTCGACCTGAACATTACCGATTCCGAGGTACTGTCATCAAGGTCATCGGCCCTGTCCTTCCCGACAGAGACTATGAAAGATGGCTCGACGGAAAAAATGAAAGATTGAACGGCCACGTTTTCCAATACGAGGTGCGGTATCGCTGTCCTCGTTGCAAAAAAATCAAAACCGCTCTTTACTACGGCCCGGAACTGCGGGCAATCAGCCGCTAAACAGCACTTAATCCGGTCGAGCCAAACGACCGGATTTTCATTATATTTTTCGACCATAATTTTTGACTAATTACAGCGGGTTAGGTATAATCATAGCATGTTTTTAAGCCATAATTTACGGTATGTCCGATAAAAATTCCATCGATCCGGCGCTACTTAAAGAAGACGTCGTGCGCCTGGAACATCTTAAAACTATTCAGGATGCCAGTATCGACCCATATCCAGCTCACGCGGAGCGGGGGATACTTCTGTCTGAAGCGAAGAACCTGCCTGAAGGAACTGCCGTGCGGGTAGCCGGACGAATTGTTGCTAAACGAGAAATGGGTAAACTATCGTTTTGCCACCTCAAAGACGCTTCCGGAAAACTCCAGCTGGCCTTCGCCGACCAAGAATTGGGGAAAGAGAGCTATAAATTTTTTCTAAAAAACTTTGACCTCGGCGATTTTATTGGAGTTGACGGCGAAATGTTTGTTACGCATAAAGGCGAGGTAAGCGTTCGAGTAAAAAATTATACGCTTCTTTCTAAAGCGCTGCTGCCCCTGCCGGAAAAATGGCACGGCTTAAGCGATGTAGAGGCTCGCTACCGCAAGCGCTATCTTGATCTTTTGAGTAACGAAGAATCCATGCGCGTTGCTAAACTCCGGAGCAACTTGGTTCGGGAAATCAGGAACTATTTTGATGCCCGAGGATTTTTTGAGGTAGAAACACCTATTTTACAAACTCTCTACGGCGGAGCGCTCGCCAAGCCGTTTGTCACGCATCACAATGCTCTCAATATTCCACTATATCTCCGTGTCGCTCCGGAGCTTTATCTTAAACGCCTGATTATTGGTGGTTTTGAAAAAGTTTATGAAATAGCCAAATGCTTCCGTAACGAAGGCATAGATTTTAACCACAATCCCGAATTTACTCAAATAGAATTTTATTGGGCTTACGCCGATTACCAGGATTTAATGAATCTGGTAGAAGATTTTATTCCTCATATCATTACTCGCGCCGGATTACCGCTTAGTTTTTTTTCTGCCGGCAAGGAAGTTGATTTCACCCCTCCTTATCCGCGCGTAACGATGCGTGATATCCTCAAACAGTACGCGGATCTTGATATCGAAGATTATCCCGATCAAAAATCGCTCTACAAAAAAGCAAAAAAATTAAAACTTGACGATCTTGACGAAAATTCCGGTCGCGGCAAGCTCATTGACGATATCTATAAAAAATTCGCCCGGCCGCATATCGTCAATCCAATCTTTATGACGGATCACCCGATTGAACTCTCGCCGCTTGCCAAGCGCAAGCCCGCGGACCCGCGCTATGTAGAGCGTTTCCAACTCCTCTGCGCCGGCGGCAACGAGCTTTGCAACGCTTTCTCGGAGCTCAACGACCCCATCGACCAGGAAGCGCGATTTAGAGAGCAGACAAAAAATCGCGAAGCGGGGGACGAAGAAAGCATGCCCTATGATGAAGACTTTGTTACGGCTTTAAAACACGGCATGCCGCCAACCGCCGGGCTCGGCCTGGGTATCGATCGACTGGTGAAGCTACTCGTTGACGCCCCCAACCTAAAAGAGGTGATTCTGTTTCCAACCCTCCGACCGGAAAAATAATCTGTCGGAAATCCGTCTAATCCTGTTCATAATCCGCGTCCCGATTTCCTTTCGAGGAAATCGCGGATCCTCGATTTTGCGCCATAGCAAAATCGGGATAATCTGTGTTTATGAAGAAAGTAATGGTTTTTGGCACCTTCGATATTCTCCATCCCGGACACATTCACATGCTTAAAGAGGCGGAGAGATACGGCGATTCTTTGGTAATAATTGTCGCCAAAGACAGTACCGTGAAAAAGATAAAAGGCCGCTTGCCAATACACTCGGAAACCGTTCGTCTCAAAAGTCTAGAGGCTCTAGCTATCGCCGATCGGGTGCGACTTGGGAATAGTGGGGACAAACACCAGGTTATTCGAGAAGAGAAGCCGGATGTGATTGCCTTGGGCTATGATCAAAAATTTTTTACCGAGGGGTTAGATAAGGTACTTGAGAAACCAATCACTATAGTGCGGCTTAGTCCTTACAAACCAGAGATTTACAAAAGTTCAAAATTAGCTTCGGCGATATCTCACTATCAGCGTAATCCGTATTTATGAAGAAAATTCTTATCGCTACCGCTAACGCCGGAAAATTTCATGAATTTACAATTGAATTTTAAAAAAATATATTGATTAGCCGCTATGCTAGACATAAAATTTATTCGCGAACATAAGGAGCTGGTGGAAAAAAATAACGCCAGTCGGAATGTGGAAGTTGATCTCGGTGAGCTTTTAGAGCTCGACCAAAAAAAGAATGGGCTGCAACAAAAAGCCAACGCCTTGCGCGCTGAACGCAATCGGGCCTCCAAGACTAAACCAACGGAAAAAGAAATCGCGCTCATGAAAAAAATTGGTGAAGAAATAGCCGGTCTGGAAGAATTGGCCAAGGAGAAAGAGGCGGAGCTCAAAGAAAGCCTCTTTTTGCTACCCAATCTTAATCACGATACCACTCCGCTTGGCCAAGATGAAAACGGTAATCTGGTTGAACGCAAAGTTGGGGAAGCGCCGATTTTTAATTTTCAGCCGAAAGAACATTTTGATATCGCTCACGTTCAAAATCTTATTGATACGAATGCCGGAGCCAAGGTTGCCGGTTCCCGCTTTTATTATCTAAAGGGAAAGCTGGCCGTTCTCGAGCGAGCCGTAATGCAATTTGCTATTGATACGCTGGCAAGTAAAGGATTCGAGCTTGTTTTACCGCCTATTATGGTAAAAGAAGAGGCGCTGTTTGGCACTGGTTTTTTTCCGACCGATAAAAACGAAGTCTACTCTGTTAATCCTGGGGAAGATGATCTCTATCTAATTGGCACTTCAGAGGTGCCGCTGATCTATCTGCACAGCGATGGGGTTCTTGATGTTCAGGAACTACCGAAAAAATATGTTGCCCTAACGCCATGCTTTCGGCGCGAAGCCGGAAGCTACGGAAAAGATACCAAAGGTTTGTTTAGGGTACATCAATTTTATAAAACCGAAATGGTGGTCTTTTGCCAGCCGGAGGATTCTTGGAGGTTGCACGAAGAGCTTCTGCGCCACGAAGAAGACATCCTCCAGGCTCTAGGCTTGCATTATCAAGTAGTCAACGTTTGCTCCGGCGATTTGGGTTTTTCCGCGGCTAAAAAATACGACTGCGAAGGCTGGTTCCCGGGGCAGGGGAGATATCGGGAGCTTACTTCAACCAGCAACACCACCGATTACCAAGCCCGCCGCAGCAACATTAAATATAAAACCACCGATAACAAACGACATCTGGCGCACACGCTCAACGGCACCGCCGCCGCCGATCGCACCGTGCTCGCAATACTCGAAAATTACCAGCAAGAAGACGGGAGCGTGCTCATTCCCGAGGTATTGCGGAAATACACCGAATTCTCCACGCTCTAAATAAAAAAGGAAGGGCCTGTTAAATTCTCGGCTATGTTTACGTGGATAGAAATTAAGGCATCAGCCATCCGACACAATCTCCGCGAATTTAGGAGGCTGGCTGGTAAAAAAAAACTTCTCATGCCGGTAATAAAATCCAATGCCTACGGGCATGGTTTTTTGGAGGTGGCCAAGCTTTGTAACAAAAACAAGGAAGTTGATCGACTCTGCGTCGTGAGTTTGGAAGAGGCTCTGAAACTAATTAAAAATAAAATTTCCAAACCGATTGTTATCCTGGGCTTTTATGATCTAGACGATAAAAACCTTGCTCTCGCCGTCAAACATGGGGTTGCGTTCCCTATCTATACTTTTAAGCAAGCCAAAAAATTGGCAGCGATAGGCAAAAAAATAAACAGACGAATTATCGCGCACCTAAAAATTGATACCGGCGCCTCTCGCATCGGCCTTTTACCGAATGAGGCCGCGGCTTTTGTCGAAATGATCAAAAAAAAATTCAACAACATTTACCTTGAAGGATTGTGGAGTCATTTCTCTGCCAGCGAAACCGATGATCGAGAAACCAAGAGACAGTGGGAAATACTTGCCAAAGTAGATAGCGATTTTCGAAAGAGGGGAGTGCGCGTCCCCATCAAGCATATGGCCTGCTCGGCCGCGACAGTTCTGTTTCCCTTTACCCACGGCAACGCTATTCGGCTCGGCCTTGCCTTGTATGGCCTCCATTCTTCAAAACGAACATTGGCTAAGCTAAAGCTCCGACCGGCTTTAGCTTGGTTTACCACTATCATCCAGGTAAAAAAAATACCCGCGGGAGTTAAAATCGGATACGGTGGAACCTACACTACTCGCCGCCCAACCAAGCTAGCCGTGATGCCGGTCGGTTACTTTGATGGCTATGATCGGAAATTTTCTAATCGTGCGAGCGTGATAGTGCGTGGAATACGCTGCCCGGTGCGGGGGATGATCTGTATGAATTTAACCATGTTTGATGCCAGCGCTGTTTCCAAAGTTGCCGTAGGAGACAAAGTTACGCTTATCGGCCAAGGTCAGCGGGCCGCCGTTACCGCCGATGAGCTGGCGCGACTGGCCGATACCATTAATTATGAAATTGTCAGCCGCGTCAACCCATTGTTGCCGCGAGTGGTTATGCGCTAGATGAATTTTAATATGCGTTATTTTCATTCTCAATACAACTTTCGCGAACACCAGCCAAAAAAGAGGTGGTGGGCATTCTTAAAACCGAAGGCAAAAATTACCCGGGGGATGCCTCGATTTGAATCTTCTTTAAAACGTACTAATCCATTTAAAAAACAAAAAATAAGGCGCGCGATAAGTTTTAAGAGAATCGCGCTGCCGGCGCTACTCATGGCGTGGTTGAGCCTGGTTATTTATCTGCCGTACTTTCGTATTACAAAAATTACCTATAGCGGACTTAAAATAATAAAACAAACAGAGCTGGGGGACATGATCAATCAAAATTTTCTAGAACGTAAAAAAATTTGGCCGGCTAATAATTATTTCCTGCTAAACAGCGGAGCTATTGCTGCGTATTTACAAAACACGTTTTCTCTCAATGCCGTTCAAGTTAAAAAAATATTTCCTCACACGCTTCAGGTGGAATTGCAGGAAAAAATTTCCACGGTAATTTATGATAATGGCCATAAATATTTTCTTTTAGACCAGAATGGCACGGCTATAAAATATCTTCGCGCCGTGGGAGAGAAGGAATTTGTGTTAAAGCAGAATACAGCGCCTCGACTGGTGGCCGGCTTTAAAACTACCGCCACGAGCACCGCCGCGATAAGTACCGTGGAAATTACAACTACCACGAACTCACTGACGCATTTGCCTGATTATGGCGCTCTTAAAAAAGAGTTTGGAGATTATCCAATTATCTACGATCTCGTGGGCCCCACCACTACCGCTGAAAAACAAACAGGTGTTTTAAAGCCGGAAATGATTAAGGGTATTATTGATATCTATAATAATATTTCTAGAGGGGGAGTGGCTCTGGTGAATTATTTTACAATAGATAATCCTGGGACTGGAGTAACTGTGTATACCAACCAACCCTGGAAGGTATTTATTCAGCCGCTTGAGGATATTGAGGCGCAGCTGAATAATTTAAAAATTGTGCTTAATAGCAATTACTCCAGCGAATATGTTGACGTGCGCTTTGGCGAGCGAGTGTATTGGAAATGATACCGGGGGAGAGTGGCGCTTGCGTAAATTTATTGCGCAGGTTATGATAGATATAACGTCGTATAACATAGATTAACCGACGTAGTATACACCTTTTGTATGCAGAAGTCACCAACTCCCATTATCAAGCACATCTCCCCATTCCTGGATTATTGTGAGGTCGAGAAGGGTTTGAGCCCGGTAACGACTAAGAATTACCACAACTTCTTAAGAGTATTTACCATCTGGCTCAAAGAAAACGCTTTGGAGGGCCTTAAACCTCACGATCTCACTCCGGAACACGTCTGGAACTACCGCCTCTACCTTTCCCGCAAAAAAGACCGCCTAGGGCATTGCATCAAGAAAACTACCCAAAACTACTACCTTATCGCTCTCCGCAACCTTTTGGGCTATTTCGCCGAGCGCGATATTCAAACTTTACCGGCGGATAAAATAAAATTACCGAAGTTAACCGACAGCGATAAAAAAATAAAATTCTTGACCTACGCCCAGATAGAAAAGCTAATGGCGATGCCGGATACGGGGAACCCCGATGGCCGGCGCGATCGCGCCATCCTGGAGGTACTATTCTCCACCGGCATGCGGGTCTCTGAACTAACGTCGCTTAATATACGGCTGTTCGATGTTAAAAATATTACCAATAAAAAAATAACTGATGTTGAAATCAGTATATCGGGCAAAGGCGGCTCCACGCGGGTAGTTTATTTCTCCGAACGCGCTATCCACTGGCTGGCTCAATATCTCGCGACAAGAAAGGACCTGTTCCCTCCCCTCTTTATTAACTACAAGAGCGATAAAAAAGACTCCGAACACCGCCTCACCGCCCGCTCCATCGAACGCCTGGTGCGCCACTACACCGCCATGGCCGGGCTACCGGTAGATGCCACGCCGCACACCCTCCGCCACAGCTTCGCGACTGACTTACTCGACCAGGGCGCCGACATGCGCTCCGTCCAAGAGCTCCTCGGCCATAAAAATATCGTTACCACCCAAATTTACACCCACGTCACCAACAAAAAACTCCGAGAGGTGCATAAGAGATTCCATAGCGGCGACGATAAAAAATAATTTATCCCTTCACCAACCCCCCAAAATCTTTATACAGCTTCTTAATCTTCGGGTCAATCACCAATCGGCAATAACCATACTCGCGGTTGCGATCGTAAAAATCCAAATGCTCTTTTTCGGCCGGGTAGAAGTTGGTAAATTTGATTATTTCCGTCACCACCGGACTTTTATACTTCCCGCTCTCTTCCAAATGCTTTTCAGACTCCTCCGCAGTCTTCTTCTGTTCCTCATCGTGGTAAAAAATCGCCGAGCGATATTGCGTGCCCACGTCACTCCCCTGCCGGTTAATGGTGGTGGGGTCATGCGCCGCCCAAAACACGTCTAAAATTGTGGCGTAGGAAATAATCGCCGGGTCAAACGTAATTTGAATTGCTTCGGCATAGCCGGTATCTCCCCTGCTTACTTGGCTGTAAGTTGGGTTTAGCACAGTGCCACCCGCATAGCCGGGCATCACCGAAATCACACCTTTGAGGCGCTTAAACACGGCCTCGGTGCACCAAAAACATCCGCCCGCCAATGTTGCTGTCTGTTGATTACTTTGCTCCATAATGATAAATATATCAAGACTTATTTTGTCATTTCGAACGAAACGTAGCGTAGAGAGAAATCTCTGTCTCAATTAGCAACACGGACAGAGAACTCTCCTTGCGGTCGAGATGACAAACTGTGTAATTATAAAAATACTCCCCTATCTTACGCCAGGTTACGTAGCATTGCAACTTTCTTAATTTTCTAGTAGTGTAGTTATCTATGCAACTTAAATTCTCCAAAATCTCTCTCCCCTCTCCCGAACAGTTTATCCGCCGCTCCGGTTACGGCCTTATTATGGACCGCCGCCGCGGGGTAAAAAGCTACGTTAAACGGCTTCATGGCGACCTCTATCCCCGCTTTCACATGTACATTGAGGACGGCGGAGATAACTGGAATTTTAATCTTCATCTGGATCAACGCGCGACCGTCTACGAGGGTGTTACTGCCCACTCCGGAGAATATGATGGCGAAGTGGTGGAGCGCGAAGCCGCACGAATTAAAGATACATTATCATCATTCTTAAAAAAGTAACCCCGCCCCGATGCACATCGGGACAGGGTTGATGCTAGGTAAATTCGCTGGCCGGCCAGCCATCTCCGCCTTCCTTGCGGCACACGCTACAGGTCTTCTGGAAAACAGGGTAGGTTGTCGGAAGAAACTGGATAAGGTACGACGCTAGTTTTACGCCGAGCCGCCTCATCCTCTCCAGATGTTCCCCCTGTTCACTCCAAGTGGCGAACACTACCGCGGCCTCCACCTCGGCTCCGGCTTGCCGAACTTTCTTCACCATGGTTTCGAGGGCTAGGCCGGTGGCGGCTTTTCCATTTATTTCTCCTTACGGTTTTGGTTTCACTTCGCGCAGTTCGATCGTTCTTCCGTCGGGATCATAGACCACTGTTGCGCTGTGCGCTTTCCCGCCCGCTTCGCACAAGGCTGGCAGTATGGCTTCAATCGAAGCAACTGTAAACCCGAGGCGAGACTTGTTAGTCAGAGGCAGACCCGGGTAAAGCTCCAGAACCAAACCATCTTCCATGGTACAGGAATGGTGAATGAGTCCGGAGGAGCCATGGCCATGCTGTTCCTCCATAAAAACCAACCCCAAAGCCTCGTAGAACTTTAGAAGGGCCGGTAATTTTTCGGTATAGAGAACGACCAGATTGAGCTTTACTGTTACCATTTCTTCGCCTCCTTTTGAGCCATACTACCCTAAACAACGTTTTTCGTCAATGTGGCCGCACGGCCGCACGGCGCAATTTTAAGCGCCATTAGAAACTCGCCGCAATAATCAAATCAAGCATCCTGCTAAAACTTATTCCGGCCTGGGTGGCGGCTTCGGGAAATAAACTGGTCGCCGTCATTCCCGGTATGGTATTGGTTTCAAGCACGTAAAAATTTCCGTCCGCGGCCACAAAAATATCGGTACGAGATACTCCTCGGCAACCGAGAGCGCGATGCGCCATTACGGCCAGCTCCTGCAGTTTGGCATTAACAGCGGCGGAAAAATCCGCCGGGCAAATATGGGTAGAACCGCCAACCTTATATTTAGAACTGTAATCATAAAACTTGCCGAGCTTGGGTAAAATATGGGTAGGCGGCAAGGCAAACGGCTCTCCCCTTCTCTCGAGTACGCCGCAAGTCGTTTCTTCACCGGTAATAAACTTCTGGGCCATGAGGTGGCTAAAACTATTTATGGTTTTGTTTACTGCCGCTATTAACTTCGCCTCACTTTTTATAACGGCGACACCAACCGCCGATCCTTGGTCGGCTGGTTTAAGCACGAGAGGATATTTAATTTCCTTGATTATTCTTTTGAGTAACAGCGCTCGTTCTTTTTTCCAACTCTCTTTAGTAAAATCTATAAATGGCGGGGTGGGCAGGTTATGCGCGCGATACACATCAGCCGCGGCAACTTTGTTCATCGCCAAAGCGCTGGCAAGCACACCGGATCCGGTATACCGAATGCCCCAGACCTCGAACATTCCTTGTAACGAACCGTCTTCACCAATCGGGCCATGTAAAGCGATAAAAATTAAATCAAATAATTTTCTATCTTTATTTTGCAAATCAAGTAAACGCTCCTTTTTATTTTGCACAAGAAAAAAACGACCCTCTCTGGTCATTTCCACAATTGAGACCGAATACTTTTTTCGATCAAGGTTAAAGGCCACCGCTCTTCCGGTTAAAAACGAAATTTCTCGTTCGGCCGAGGGCCCGCCCATAACCACGCCGATCTTGAGTCTTCTTTTCATAACAACCCTAATTACTGCGCCATAAACGGCAGTGGATCAACCGGAATTCCGTTTTGCCTAACTTCAAAATGCAAGTGTGGCCCGGTAACAAACGGCCCGGCGCCGATTGTTCCAGGCGTTCCACCCGAGTAGCCGATAACATCGCCACGATTCACAAATTGGTCATCGACGATTATTATATTGCTTAAATGCCCGTACAAAGTAGACAAATTTCCGGTATGCACAACCAGAACATAGCTGTAGCACGAAGAAGAGGAACAGCGGCGCGCCCGCGCCACATACCCCGATGCCGCCGCTTTAACCAGCGTTCCCTGGCTGGCCCTGATATCGATGCCGCTATGTTCAAAAACTCGACGAAAAGGATAATCCGGATCGTGAAATACGGTAGTAACAAAACGGCTCGACACCGGCCAACTGAAAACCACATTACCGGTAGCTTGAATTTTATCTTGTTCCTCTAGTTTTTTACGTACCTGTTCTTCGTAGGTTCGGACTTCGCCTTCGATTACCTGATATTGTTGTTTCAAGCTTACCAAAAGCGTTTGATACTTAAGCTCCGATGACTTCGTTTCTACCAGCAGCTTCTGCTTCACCAGGGTCTGCTCTGTTAACTTGTCCTTCTTTCCTTCGAGCTCGCTTTTTAAATTCTCGTAGGTTTTGCGTTTATTGTCTACCTGTACCCGCTTAGCATCAAGTTCTTCTTTGGCTAAGCGCAGAGTTCGGACCGAACGACCCAAATCAACATAAACATTTTCCGTATACTTTAGTTCGTTATAAAAATCGGCGAAGTTATCATAAGTAAGCAGTATCTCCAAATAATTCTTCTGGTCGCTGGCGTGGATATTCTGCACCATTTGCGCGATAATTTTCTTCTGCTTGGCTATAACGCTCTCTTTTTCTTCAATGGAGAGCTGGATGGCTTCAATTTGCAATTCGGCTTCTTTAATTTTTTCTTTGGTTAAATCAATATCAGCCTGCAGCTGCGCCGCTCGATTATCTAAAATACTCAACTGATTCTTGAGCGAAACAGATTCGGTTTGTTTTTGGGTAATGTTCTTCTTATATTTTTCAATGGTATCCTCCAATTGTTTTATCTTATCTTTACGCGCCGCTATTTCTTTGTTTAATGCCCCAACTTCACTGCTGGTATCGGCGGCCTGCGTTGGTGAAACAAAAAAACCGCTCCAAAACGCGCTAAGAGTAATAATCACTAATAACAACAAATACTTTTGTTTCATGGAAGTATTATATCATGAAAACAACAGACGGGTGTCATCCTGAACTTGGTTCAGGATCTTTGGCAAATTTTTTGGCATAGGAAGTCAGCTCGCCTCGCTCCCCCGCCAAGTAGATAAAAGGATATGGTTTGGTGCGTAAGTTTAAAAATTGCCTGGCGGTCCAGTCAATAATAATTCCCTGCCACTCGTTTACCTCATGATAAAAACTTTCTCCATCCCCATAATGCGGCGTGTCTACTTCCAGATTAAATTTTTTACAAAAAAACCTAAATTTATTTGGTACAACTAAACATTGTCCGATCTGCGCAAAACAATCGCGGTCTGAAATTGGTGGCGACTTGTAATAGGTGGCGAACTGACCGATTGCATTTATCATATCCTGCGCTTCTCGCTTATTCAATTTTAAGCGCCGCGCCAGCCGCCGGAAGACGTCAATTGATTGGCTACAATCAACTTCTGGCTGCGTGGCCTCTCGGAGCAGATTGTGAACCCCTAATCCAGGAACGGTTCGACCGCGTAAGGTATCGGTTGCTTGATTGATCCCCATGGTCGCTCTTAGAGAAAATGCTTCTCCGATTTTGAAATAGATATCGATCAAAACAAAATCATCTATAGAGAAATAAGTTTAGTATTATTGTCTTTCATCCCGGCGTGTCTTTAAGTAAACTTCATTAGTCGCCATTTTAAATTCAAATATCAGTTGTGTTTCTTTATCAAGATCAAATCGCACGTGCGCTTTGCTTTTTTGAAAGTTAGTAGCCTTTTCTTCCATCCCCCATCGATCTT
>CAZMYO010000058.1:0-10039 GCA_964570525.1 uncultured Gammaproteobacteria bacterium
TTAGGAATAGCGATATCGGCCAAGAGCTGATGAGGAAATCTCATAAACCCACCGCTTACAACAACATTCTTTTTTACGATGGACATATTGAACGCGTTGAGTGGGCTGGGCTGGGAGTTTCTGACAAGGGTTTGTTTTTGACTGGTGGTGGTCGATGGTCTGTGATGGCCAGAAAAATCATAACGTCAGCCTCTGACCTGGCAGTAGCGGTGGACACCGAGGTCCTTAAAGCGGCGTGCGAGTGGATTGAAAATGGCAAGGTGTGGGAGTGCATTGAACGCCGTTTTGATTATCTCAAGGAGCGGAGATAGAAAAAGGAGTAAATATAAAAATTGAGCCAGCATATTTTGTTGGCTCTCTTCTTTTTTACAGCGTACATAGACTTGACAAAAAATCTTATTTCAGTTAAACTCAAAAGGATTTTTATACAACTGGTGGCCTTCGCCTTTGAGGCTTCGGCCCACCATGGTGGGATCCCGACCTGCCTCGCCGGTTACTTGCTAATAACTATTACGCAAAAACTTCGCGCGTCAGGGAGCCGTTGCTACGCCGACCACTCGGCAAGGCGGGCCACTCGGGAGCTAGTACCACTAACATATATTCACATGTCTAAACGAATGGACAACCTTAAGACCAAGGTTGATAAAAATAAGGTCTATAGCCTGGATGAGGCGATTAAGCTCATCAAAGAAACTTCCGGCGTTAAATTTGACGCGAGCGTGGAAGTGCACGCCAACTTGGGCATTGACCCCAAAAAAGGCGAACAGCAAGTGCGCGCCACGGTAAGCCTGCCGCACGGAACTGGAAAAGCCAAAAAAATTGCCGCCTTTGTCGCCCCGGATAAAGAGAAGGAGGCCAAAGAAGCCGGCGCCGATTTTGTCTACGGCGAGGAAGAAATTAAAAAAATTAAAGATACCGGTAAAATTGAGTTTGACGTGGCCGTAACTACGCCCGATATGATGCCGAAGCTGGCCGCGATTGCCAAAGTCCTCGGCCCCAAGGGTTTGATGCCCAACCCCAAAACCGAAACGGTTAGCCCTAACGTCAAAAAAATGATTGAGGAGCTCAAGCGCGGCAAAGTAACCTTTAAGAATGATGATACCGCTAATGTGCACCAGATTGTCGGCAAAGTGAGTTTTTCCGAAGCGCAACTTAAAGAAAATGTTGCCGCCCTGCTTGATGCCTTAAAGAAAGCAAAGCCAGCTACCGCCAAAGGCACCTACATCAAAAATCTGGTTATCGTTACCACCATGGGCCCGGCCATCCACCTCTCGGAAAATTCCTAACATATCTTTAAATAAAACTCTCCTCGACGTAACGTCGAGGGGTTTTATTTTAGGCGAGATTTGCCACTTCCCAAAGTGCCTATTATATACTATGATGGGGGTAGATTTATCTACCTTGTTTATATGTCTGAAACAACCTACGTTCGTCCCAGTTGGGATGAGTATTTTATGGAAATTACTCGGGCCGTGGCCTCCCGCTCCACCTGCGATCGCGGACGCGTGGGCAGTATTATTGCTCGTGATAAACAAATACTGGTTACCGGCTATGCCGGAGCCCCCAAGGGCCTGCCGCACTGCGACGAGGTAGGGCACCAGATGAAAACTATTACTCATGAAGATGGCCACACCAGCCAACACTGTCTGCGCACCACCCATGGCGAGCAAAACGCGATCGTTCAGGCCGCCAAGCTCGGCATTGCCATTGAGGGTGGCACCGTCTATTGCCGCATGACCCCTTGCGCCACCTGCGCCAAGATGATTGTTAACGCCGGCATCGTCCGCATTGTCTGCGAAAAACGGTATCATGCCGGCAACGAAAGCGACGAAATTTTTCGGCAAGCTGGCATTGAGGTGCATTATTTTGATGACGGAATAGAACATTATGAAAAACAATAAGGTCATTCTTGGCTTTACCGGGCTCATGGCCGGCGGCAAGGGAACAGTTGCCAAATACTTTGAAACCAAGTACCAAGCCGGCGCCTACCGCTTTTCAACCATGCTCCGCGACATGCTTACCAGAATCCATTTGGAACACAGCCGCGATAATCTGGTAAAAATGTCCGAATGCGTCCGCGGCACTTTCGGCGAAGGCACTATGGCCCGCGCAATCGCCAAGGATGTGGCGGCAGACAAAAATAAAATTATAATTGTTGAAGGAATCAGGCGTCTGGCGGATATTGAATACTTATCTAAACTGCCTAACTTTGTATTGGTAGAAATTTTTGCCGATGCCACCGTGCGCCACGCCCGCATGAACCAGCGCGGCGAGAACCCTGACGACAAAACCAAAACTTTTGAACAGTTCCTGGAAGATCATAAACGATCGACCGAAATGACGATTCCGGAAGTGGCGAGCCACGCGACCGAAAGAATAGACAACAATGGCAGTCGGGAAAACTTATACCGCGAGCTTGACGCTTTGATAAAAAAGTACAAAAAATAGATTTTATGGAAATACAAATTAAAAGAATAGACGCGTCGTTGCCACTGCCTAAGTATCACACCTCGGGCTCGGCTGGGTTTGATCTCTACGCGAGAATATCCACCGTGGTGCCGCCGCGCGGCCTCGCGAAGATTCCCTCCAACCTCATCGTCGCCACTCCCCCGGGCTATCTGCTGCTTTTGAGCGCTCGTTCGAGCCTCGCCGCTAAAAAGGGATTGTGTATGCCAAATGGCGTCGGCATTGTTGACAGCGACTACGCCGGCCCCGCTGACGAAATTCTCATTTCCGTGTATAATTTTTCTGATAAGGAAGCAACGGTGGAGCGCGGAGAAAGAATTGTCCAAGGCGTATTTATAAAGGTAGAACAAGCTGTTTGGAATGAGGTTCTGGAGCTTGGACCAACCAATCGCGGCGGGTTTGGCAGTACGGGATAACAAGCAAAAAAACGGGCTTGATTTAAAATTATTTCTAAACAAATATATTTATGACAAAACAACAAGCTGAAATCAAGCGGCTGCTAGCCCAGGCGGAGGCGGTCTATAACGATTTCCACAAAAAGATGGCCGAATTGAGAGTGAAGCAACAGACAATAATGAATGAACTGTCAAAAAGAAAAGGCGACGCGGAGATTAAAAAAATAAAACAAAAAATTACTAATCTCTAAAAATATGACCCTAAATAATCCAGCGGAAAAATTTATACCTGAACCAGAATTGCCGCCGCAAAAAGGAGAAATGGAAATTGATTTAGCGAGCGCGCGAGACCAGGTGGCGAAATTAGAAAAAAAGGCGCAAGCTGAATTTACCGGACCAGAAGTAATCGTTGACGAAGAATACGCGAAAGAAATTCAAGGAACCGAGGAGTCCGCGGAACTAAAGCGTATCTCGAGAGAACTAACTCAAATCGCCGAACAGAAGAAATCAATATTTTCTCGTTTTAAAAATGTCGTTGACTCCGTCAGAGCGCGGCTGGCCGGATTTAAAGGCGAGGAGGCGTCTCTTTACAAAGAGGGTTTGGACGAGGCGCGCGCCGCCGAGGCGAATAAGCCGGTAAAATTGAGCAAAGAGGACCGGGCGAGTTTTGCGCACGGCAAGAAGGAAGCTGGGGCGGTGATTAAAGAGCAAAAAAAAGAAGAAAAAACCATCTATAAAAAATTTAAAAAGGACCAGCCGCGATTAAAAGAAGAGGCTGCTCTTACGGATAGAATAAAAAGAAACAAGGCGGAATTGCTGGAACAATACGGAACCGAAGAACCGGAGATTGACCTTGCCGAAGACCAAAGCGAGACGCCGAAAACGCCCGGAACTATTATCGAGATGGAGGCGCCGTATGAGGGTGAAGAGGAGGAGTCGGCGGCTCCGGCGAAAGTGATAAAAATGGAAGCGCCGTATGAAGTGGAAAAAAATGAAAAAAATCTTAATACCATCGCCAGGCGCTTTCTTGATCAACAAATGACTCCTCAACAATTTCACGACTACTTGCTCTTTGAGTCTTCCCTTAAACTCACTCCCGACTACCTGGTGAAACACCGAGCGGAACGCAAACATCTGGAGGCTCAACTTTCCGCCCAAGGCGGATCCGCCTGGGGCGGAAAAAAAGACAAAATCACCATTGAACAATTTAGTCGAAATCTTCCCCAGCCGGCGGAATATGCCGAGGCCAAAAAAATCAAGGAACGCGTTCGATACCGAGAGAGAAAACTGGATGAAATTATTGATGCCTTTACTTCCACCAGCTTATCACTCGAAGAAATTTCTCGCCAGTTGCTGGAATCGCCGCTCCGGCTAACCGCTGAACAGCTCGATAAAGATGCCCAAACGCGCCACTACCTGGAGCGGGGTCTTACCAAAAAAGGCCATACCCTGGAGCAACTTAAACAGGCGCTTCCCAAGCCGAAAGAATACCAAGAATAATATCTATCATCCCGATGTTTAATTTATTTTTTATTTTAAAAATATATGCCAAAAGAATCAAGCGGGGGCTTAAGCGAAAAGGAACTAAAGGAACTAAAAGCCAAGGCAAAAGAACTCGGCATTAAAACTATGGGGGAACACCTGGAAGATAAAAATTGGGATAAAAAAATTGCGGCGGCCAAGTCTAGGGAAGAAGATAAAGAATGGAGGAAAAGAATTGATGACGCTCAAAGAAAAATAGCTGCGGCCGACAACCCGGAGGGAATTGAACCGGCTGATTAATATTTTTTCAGAAGAGTATGAAAGCTTATTTGGATATTGTTAGGACGGTGCTGGAAAAAGGACAGCGTAAGCAGAACCGCACGGGCACCGACACTTTGGCGATCGCCGGAGCCATGTTTGAACACGACATGAATAAAGGATTCCCGCTGTTAACGACTAAAAAAATGCCTTTCAAAAGTATCGCGACCGAACTGGAATTTTTTATCAAAGGACTAACCGATAAACAATGGCTGATTGACCACAACAATCATATTTGGGACGAGTGGGCCAACCCCGCCAAAGCGCCTTACGGACATGACGAGGATTCCAAAAAAAGAATGCGCGACGAGCGCGATCTTGGTCCGATTTATGGCTTTCAGTGGCGCCACTTTAACGCTGCTTACGCGAGTTACGATACGGATTATGCCGGACAGGGCGTAGACCAGCTAAAAAATATCGTTGAAACACTTAAGAAAAATCCTAACGATCGCCGCTTGATTGTGAACGCTTGGAATCCGTCCATGATGAAAGAAATGGCGCTGCCACCGTGCCATTACGCTTTCCAAGTAACGGTAATCAACGGAGAATTGAATCTGCTCTGGAACCAGCGCTCGGTGGATACCATGCTTGGCCTGCCTTTTAACATTGCGAGCTATGCCCTGCTCCTGCATCTCATCGCCAAGGAAGCGGGGTTAAAACCAGGCCGACTCATCGGTTTTCTCGCTGACACGCATATCTATGTTAATCATGTAGACGGCGCGAAAGAGCAACTCGCGCGAAATCCCGCTGCCTATCCGCTGCCCAAACTGGAAACAAATAATTTTACTTCTATTTTTGACTGGAAAGCCGAGGATACCGCGGTGGTCGGCTATCAAAGTTATCCCAAAATAGCTTTTGAAATTGCGGTATAACATTATGCTCTCACTCATAGCGGCAATATCCAAAAACAACTGCATCGGCAAAGACAACCAAGTCCCCTGGCATATTCCCGAAGATTTAAAACATTTTAAAGAGGTGACTACCGGTAAGGCTGTCCTCATGGGGCGAAAAACGTGGGAATCAATTCCGGAAAAATTCCGCCCGCTCCCGAAGCGTAAAAATATTGTTATTACCCGTCAAAAAGATTACCCGGTTCCAGCGGGGGTAGAACTTTATCAAGAAATTGAGGCGGCTCTCACCGCGCATCCGAATGAGGAAATAATGGTGATCGGCGGCGCGGAAATTTATCGCCAAACGATTGCCCGCGCGGATCGTTTATATATAACCGAGGTAAACCAGGTGGCAGACGGAGACGCGTTTTTTCCGGAAATCGACACATCGGTTTGGAAAGAAGTTGGGCGAGAAAACCATACCGGTTTCTCATTTGTAATTTATGAGCGAATATGAGCCTGGGAACATTCATCATGGTTGATGGCATTGAGGGCAGTGGCAAAAGCACCATACTCGAAGCGTGGAAACAGTATCTGGCCGGGGAGGGCAACGCGCTTTTTGATCTTAAAGATTATTGGAAAGAGAACGGCCGGCATCCGGATTTTGCCGAATTAAAATCATATGATTTTATTCTCACCAGTGAGCCTAGCTATGTGGGAGTTGGCAAAGTGATACGCGAGGAACTCATTAAAAAAGGCACCAGCTATCCCGGGCGTGCCATAGCGGAAGCCTACGCACTGGACCGCCTCATAATCTACACCAAAATTATAGTTCCCGCTTTGCGCGAAGGAAAATGTATTATTCAAGATCGCGGGGTAAGCACCTCTTTGTGCTACCAGCCGCTCACCGATCCTAGCGTCACGCCCGCCTGGCTAAGCTCCCTTTCCGGCAACGCCTTGGCCCTGGAGCACAGGCCAGATCATCTGATACTTCTCAAGATCGATCCGGAACGTGCCATGAAGCGTCTGGCTGAACGCTATGAGAAACAGGATGATGCCATTTTTGAAAAGCTTGATTTTATGAAAAAAACCGCCGAAGTCTTTGCTTCTCCCGAGTACCAAAAATTTTTTACCATTCATGGAACCCAGGTGCATTATTTGCCCAGCAACGAAGAACTTGCTATAATGAAAGAAAAGTCTATCGCTTTGCTTAAGAATCTTCTTAAATGATCTGCTTAAAAGGTAGGCTGCGCATAAAATATCCAATATCTTAATATCCTTTTAACATCTTCTTCGTCTATGCTTATTTCGGTAACCGACATCATCAAAAAAAGCTGGGAGCTTTACAGCAAACACTGGCGCGATCTCTCGGTGTATATGCTCATAATGTTTCTCCCCACGCTGATTTTGCTTATTATCGGGGTAGTGAGCGTGTATTTAACGCTCTATCTGCCGGCTTCGGCGCTCTTTAACGATATCATCACGCTTATTGTTCTGGCGGCGAGCCTGCTGTTTGGCTTGTGGGTGTCGCTAGCCCTCATGCGAGCGATAAAATCACTGTACAAAGATGCTCGAGCCATTACCTGGCGCGAGGCTTTTCTTAAAACTTTGCCGCTCTTGTGGCCAGTGATCTACACCTCTATTTTAACAACCATTGTCGTGATTGGCGGCGCGGTTCTCATGATCGTCCCCGGCATCATTTTTACGGTATGGTATCTTTTCGCGGTCCAAGAAATTCTATTTGCTGGGCAAAAGGGTATTGGCGCTATGCGCGGCAGCAAACAGCTTGTTACCGGACGCTGGTGGAGTGTTGCCTGGCGCGTGGCCGCGCCCATCACCCTCTTCATCGCGACCTCGCTCGCGCTGCAAGAACTGCTCGTCTTCCCGTTTACTTTTATCAACTCCGCCATTGATCTTCGGCTAGCCAGAAATATTATTTCTTCGTTCGTTAATGCCGTGATTGCCCCGCTTACTGTGACGGCAATACTCGTGCTCTATTTTAACGCGAAAGAAACGCCGGTTGCTCCTCCACCGCCACCGACTGATACTACTTCCTCGATTTAAACCAAAAAAATCCCGACGCTACGTCGGGATTTTTATTTTAGTGATCTATAAAACCCTGGGGTCTGGGGTACAGCTGTTTGAGTGCCCTGACCCAACGCTCCGAATCACTTTAACGGTAATGCACGAGTTCTGTACCCCAGCAGTTTTTTGGATACTTTTTTGCTGCCAAAAAAGTATCATCACCCAATAACCAATACATTGCCAAAAATCCTTAAATTGTGTAAGATTCCAGCAGAATATTACCTTAAATTTGCATCCTATGGCTCACCTTATCCCTATCATCGGTCTCGAAATTCACGTGGAACTCAAAACCAAGAGCAAAATGTTTTGTAGTTGCGCCAACAACCCCTTCATTGATACCCCCAACGTGAATATTTGTGAGGTTTGTCTGGCTCACCCGGGGACTTTGCCGGTACCGAATAAGGAAGCCATAATCTGGACGGTAAAAATCGCCAAGGCGCTGGGTTGCCGGATTAACGAAAACAGCAAATTCGACCGCAAACATTACTTCTACCCCGATCTCCCCAAGGGCTACCAAATTTCCCAGTATGACGAGCCGGTCGGCGAGCATGGAAAAATTACGCTCACGGTAATTTCCGAAAAAGATCAACGTACTGTTGCACCGATTGGCATCACTCGCGTTCACCTGGAAGAGGACACCGCCAAGCTCAATCACGCCGCCTCGGGAAACTCATTAGCAGACTTCAACCGCGCCGGCGTGCCGCTCGTGGAAATTGTTTCCGATCCGGATATTCAAAGTTCGACTGAAGCCAAAGCCTACTGCCAGGAACTGCAAATGATTTTTCGCTACCTTGGCGCGAGCGACGCCGATATGGAAAAAGGGCAAATGCGCTGCGAGGCTAATGTTTCTCTTCAAGAAGAAGGAAAATTTACTAATGATGGCGGAGTGATTAAACCCGCTCCCGGAGCCAAGCTCAATTCCAAGGTTGAATTAAAAAACATCAATTCTTTCCGGGCGATTGAAAAAGCGATTGAATATGAAATTAAACGACAGACCGAACTTTTAAACAAAGGGGAAAGCTGGCGGCAAGAAACGCGCGGCTGGGATGATGCCAAACAAATTTCTGTTCATCAGCGCTACAAAGAAACCGCCGCCGATTATCGTTATTTCCCGGAACCGGACATTCCGCCATTTAAACCCTTGGAAATCTCCGGCGACCCTTCCATGCCCGAGCTGCCGATTACCCGCCGCAACCGCTTTCATACTGAATATAGTTTCTCCTACGCCGATGCCTACACCCTAACCGCCGATAAATACTGGGCGGATTATACCGAGCAGGTGATGACCGAGCTCGTTGAGTGGCTCCACAGCTTGCCGGAAACCCACTCCTGCGTGGATACCAAGGAAAAAAAACAACGCGCCCCGGTGTGTAAAACCGCGCAAGATTTAGCGCGGCTCCTCGGCGGCTGGCTCACCACCAAACTCATGGGTGCCTTGAAAGAGCGAGCTATGGATATTCGGGTGTTAAAAATTAAACCGGAAAATTTTGCCGAGCTCGTTGCCCTCATCTACGCTAACCGCGTCAACTCTACCAATGCGCAAAAAATTCTTGGCGAGATGCTAAACTCTGGCGTTGATATGGATCCCACTCACATTATGGAAGAAAAAGGCTACGGCCAAGTGAGCGATGAAGGGAAAATTGGGGCGGTGGCAGACGAGGTGATAAAAAATTACCCCAAGCAGGTGGCAGATTTTAAGGCTGGCAAAGAACCGATTATAAAATTCCTGATCGGTATGGCCATGAAAGCCACCGAAGGCAGCGCCGACCCGCAAGTGGTGGAAAAATTATTGCGTGAGAGAATGAAATAGCAATAAAGAATAATCAATCAATATTAGATCTCGTTCGCAAGTTCGTAAGTTCATGATTATTCGTATGTTCGTACATAGTTATCTTATTAGTCGCAACGCTTCTCGTAGAAGTTGTTCGCTATTTTTGCCAGTAGACTCAAGTTTTTTAACCGCTTCACGCGCCTCTTGCGCTGAATAGCCAAGGGTAATAAGCGCGTCCACCACATCGCCCAAAGCATCGCTCACCGGCGTTTGGTCTCCCTCGGCTCGGCCCCTTACTACTTTCTCCCTCAATTCAACCACAATTCGCTCGGCTGTTTTCTTGCCGATGCCGCTGACTTTTGTTAAATAATCTATATCGCCCCGGCCGATAGCCATGGTAATTTCTTCCACGCTGCCGAGCGACAACAAATGCAGCGCGGTTTTCGGGCCAACGCCGCCGACGGTAAGAAAATTTTTAAACAACCCTTTCTCGGCCGTGCTCCCAAAACCGAAAAGATCCAGCACG
The DNA here is from genome assembly GCA_964570525.1 of uncultured Gammaproteobacteria bacterium. GTDB lineage: Bacteria > Patescibacteriota > Patescibacteriia > Magasanikbacterales > GWA2-37-8 > CAZMYO01. The sequence goes on from CAZMYO010000058.1 coordinate 9,874, forward strand.
TCCTCCCGAACGACCAAGTAGGTTTCTAGCGTCACTTCGTCTCCAACAACGCATTTTTTTGCTGCCTCCGGGCTCACCATCACGCGATAACCAACCCCGCCGGCAGTTAGGATGAGGGCTTCCGAGCCATTATTGCTAATAACTTTTCCTTGGATAAGGGAGATCA
>CAZMYO010000059.1:0-2688 GCA_964570525.1 uncultured Gammaproteobacteria bacterium
AAAGTCATTGACACGTTCCGTATGCGCTATAGCATCGGGATCGTCCAAAGATGCTAACCCTAAAATAGCCGCATCGCGCATTCTTGCTGATGCGCAATTCAGGCTTTGTTCAAGCAACCACAAACGTAATTGGTAAGTAGAGGCATGATCAACACGGCCTATCCACCTTAGAGCCTCAGAAGCAACCTCGAGATTTACTTTTTCGTAAACAGTAAATTTGGCTATAACATGAACTGCATCATTCCCATACTTTTTAATAATAGAGATAAGTTCCTTAGAAAAATCACTTTCCATGCCGTCTTCAAAAAATTGTTCTCTCGCTCTCTCAAATATAGCCCTAATTTTTCCATTGAGTTCTTTTGGATACTCCTTTGGAATAGTACTATTTTCGGAATGCTCTAACGTGTATCTATTTAAGTTTTCACCAAGAAACTCATCCCAATTCAGAATAAATTTTTCACCTGGTAGAGGTATGCTCCATTGATATGGATCATGTTTTACGTTTTTAGTAGTGTGTATCAAAGGCCATCCGAGTAACTTCCCAATCATTTGCCACAGTCCTGGAGATTTTTCCTGGAGTTTAATTTTAGGTACGACGTGGGATATAATGTAAGAATAAGCGGTTTGCTGTACAGGGTTCAAGGCTAATTGCAACCGCATTACCTTTTCAGGGTGGAACTCCGTTGCAGAGGTTAGGGTTACCACGGTAAACCGTGCCAGAGTATTCACAAAAATTGAACCTGTGTCGCCGAGATCGTTTACACGGCCATATTCTATTTCTTGATTTGATGTGCTGTGCTCATTCTTAGCTAAATTCACTTGATATCCCCGTGCTCCGCGATTTCCGCTCCAAGGTTTATTTGCTCTGCAAAAATTGATGCCAAAGATTGACTAGTAATCTCGCCTGAGAAATCCGCTGCCGTATTAATATCTAATTCCAAACGGCAAGAGAAAGCTTCTTGTCCTTCTAAAGTTTTCACGGTCGTTTGTGGCCCTAGAGACCATTCCTCTAGTCTCCAGGATGCTACAGACCATTTTGATAGTCTATTTATCTTTAAGTCAGGGATTCCTGAGCCAGATATTCTAGGTCTATTAATCTGGTAAGAAAAGTCGGATGAAGTCGGATCTAGTTGCATGTAAGGAAGCAGACTAGTGTAGTGTCCAACAAATAAGTGGACAATTAGTGAAAAATGGGTTAAGCTGGAGTGGTGCCGAAATCTACCCCAGCCCTCCAACTTAAAGAATCAGACCAGCAGCAACTTCGCCAATGGGTGTCGGCCTTCGGCACACCACAGCAGGTTGCTCTGCGCAGCCGGATTATATTAGCTGCGGCCGAAGGGCAATCCGATAATCGCATTGCGGGGCGGCTAAATGTCAATCGTAAAACCGTCACGCTGTGGCGCGGCCGGTTTAATCAGGAAGGCCTGGACAGTTTATGGGAGGTCGCCCCGGGACGTGGCCGCAAGCCAACCTACGGAACGGAAAAAATAGAGTCGATTGTGAACGCGACGCTACGTACCAAGCCCAAAGGGATGACTCAGTGGAGTTGCCGACTGATGGCCGCCAGCCAGGGGGTCAGCAAATCCACCATCAACAATATCTGGCAGAGTCTCAATCTTAAACCGCACCGGGTGAAGACATTTAAGCTGTCGCGGGATGCCAAGTTTTTAGAGAAGTTGACGGATGTCGTGGGCCTGTATCTGAATCCTCCGCAACAGGCGATGGTGTTGTGCGTGGATGAAAAGAGCCAAATTCAGGCGTTGGACCGTACGCAGCCGGGCTTGCCGCTGAAGAAGGGCCGTTGCGGGACCATGACGCACGACTACAAGCGTAATGGAACAACAACCTTGTTCGCCGCCCTGGAAGTCTTGCAAGGACGGGTGATTGGGCAGTGTTACGAGCGGCATCGACACCAGGAGTTCTTGAGGTTTCTAAAGCGGTTGGACCAAGAATTTCCCGGAGATATTCATTTGCACTTGGTGATGGACAACTATGGTACTCACAAGCATCCCAGAGTCCGGTCTTGGTTGAATCGGCACTCGCGCTTTGTTTGTCATTTTGTTCCCACCAGTTCCAGTTGGTTGAATCTGGTCGAACGCTGGTTTGGCGAATTGACCAGCAAGCGAATTCGCCGTGGCTCATTTATCAGCGTGGAAGATTTAGAAAAAGCGATTGGAGAGTTCATGGCGGCCTGGAATGAAAACCCCAAACCCTTCGTCTGGACCGCCACGGTGGAATCGATCGTTGAAAAACTCTCGCGGTGCCGACAAACCTTGGAAAAGATTCAACCGGGTTGTACGCTACCGCGCAGCAGAAAAAAGAAAAAATAGTTGTCCAGTTATTTATGAGACACTACACTAGATACTAAATTGTTAGACGTCACAGGTCACCTCCGTGCGCGTAAAGGCTATTCAAGATCTGGCGCAACTTTCCGACGCCGCGTTCTTCGAGCAAGTGGCGGAAGGAACCGCTCTGTGCCTATCTAACGCAAAGCGAATCTATGACGATCACGCGTCCTTGATCAGCGAGAAGCGCGCCCGGGGTGCTGAAATTCTTCGTCTCGCTGCAGAGGAGGAGGCATCAAAAATCCTCATCCTGCGAGTCAATCCCATTCTTAGTTGAAATTGGTCTTGCGGTTCCTGGTGTGGTTCGTGTGTTTAACCTCCCTTTTGACTCTTTTTCGGTATC
>CAZMYO010000060.1:0-5195 GCA_964570525.1 uncultured Gammaproteobacteria bacterium
CCGCTTACATCCGGGTTTACTACCACTTCCTTATCTTTATCTTTCGTAAACACCACCGCCAACATAAAAGCCAGTAAAGCCAAGAAGTGGAGCGACGGGGTTCCAAGACCAATGAGGGTGAGGAGAGCGGCGATAATAGTGGGCAGAGTAACGGCGAACAACCCAACGGTGAATAGCTCGCCAAAACGCCAGGTGTACTTCCGGAACTTTGCGGCCAAGAGAACTATTGCCGACACCACCAGAATCGAAACCAGTTGCGCGGCCACCGCCGCCAGATACGCCGCCACCAAAATAATAATCGCGAATAACGCCAGGTAACCGGGGCGCAGGTACTTATCGACATTTTCTAACAGCTGTATTTTGGTTAACGCGTAATCCGGCATTCCTTTCCAATACTGAATTCGGCGTTCGCCCGAAGATCCGTCTAGAATTTCTATTCTATCTCTGGCAACAAGGAGGCCGCTCTCTCCGGGCTTCTCTAAAAATTTATCAAGGGAGGTGCTGGCCGCGGCGGAGGTATTCACCACGACCGTTACGTTGTCGCTCTGTTTAAAGACCGCCGGCTCGGAGAGGCCGGTGATAGTGAGACTGCCGTCGCGTAGCGTGGCTTTAAAATCCGGAATACTCCCAATCTGCTCTCGGACAGAGCGCGCGGCCTTAGGCAAACTTACCAGCAAAGGAAGCGTGGTTACAGCGACCAGCACGGCGAGCAGCGCTAAAAAATAACGCCAGGCTTTCTTGGGCTCGGCTTTTTGCTGTCTCAACCACGCGACATCGTAGATGCTCTTTTTAAAATTTTCTATGAAGCGCATAGGCGAAGTATAAAGGAAAATCCCGCCCAGGCGGGACTCCTATCTCCTAGAGCTATTTAGTTTCTTTGTGAGGAACGTGCTTTTTGCAATGACGGCAGAATTTGCTAAGCTCCAGGCGGTTCTTCAGAATCTTTTTATTTTTGGTGCTGAAATAATTGGCCTGCTTGCAGACTGAACATTCCATTTTAATCATGTTGTCTTGTGACATAACGTAAGGATTTAGGCCATAAATACTGGCCGGAGTATATCCTACCATAACTTCCACGGATAATCAAGAGCCTGTTATCACTCACTCCAGCTACTTTTGAGATAGGCAAACAATGTGAGGGCGTACCAAGCGAGGGTTGCAAACCCCAATCGCGGCAAATCCCGGTCTAAGTTCGTAACCTGAAAGCGCGTAGTATAGCCGCCGGTCCGGGAAATCCAATAGGCGTTCAGCATGCTTACCAAAATGCCAACCATGGTAATAATAAATAGCGCGCGGTATTTACGCGGATTAAGGCTTGTAAGCAAGAGGAGAGCCGCGTAAGTGAAGGCGTAAATAGCGATATAGCGATCGTGAGTGGGAAGAAAAATTTTATCGTGTTCCAAAATCGGCAGACCAAAAAAATGAAGAACCGCCTCAAACAGAAAGAAGGCGGCCCCGGCCCATAAGAGTAATGCGAGTAATCGCCGATATAACATACGGTAAAATATTTGGAGCCGTTGCGCGGAATTGTCCGCCTTGGGCGGAAACCCGATGCACAACTTGAGCCGTTGCGCGGAATTGAACCGCGGACCTTTTCCTTACCATGGAAATGCTCTACCAACTGAGCTACAACGGCATGAATTTTGAGAGCCAACAGTCGGGCTTGAACCGACGACCTGCGGTTTACAAAACCGCTGCTCTACCAACTGAGCTATGTTGGCAAATTTTCGACTTTACGGACTTTATAGACTTTCTAGACTTTACGGACTTTCGACTATCACGAGTGGGCAGGCTAGGATTCGAACCTAGGAAGGCGTAGCCAGCTGATTTACAGTCAGCCCCGTTTGACCGCTTCGGTACCTGCCCATTAAACTAAGTTATTTGTATGAACTGCTTTGCTCCTTTTGCTTTTAAACCAGCACCGCAGGAGAAGCGGAGCGGAGTTTATCCCGCATAGAGCGAAGCTCTTGTGCGGGGGTACCTGCCCATTAAAACACCGGCTACTACTTCAGCGCGTTTATTCGCTCGTGGAAGTCTGCCAGTTTCTGATTGTTGGGATTTACCAAGCGTAACTCTTGATAAGCTTGCAAGGCTAAATCTTTATCGCCACATAGTATCATAATTTTTATCAATAAGTCAAGATATTTAGGGTTTCTTGGCTCCAGCTCCACCGCCTGCAAAATAGCTTCTTTGGCTACCTCCGGCTGCTCTACCCGAAGAAGCAGCTCCGCCAAATGATAGAATCTGGAAGATAGGGAATCGTTTATTACGGCAGCTTGCTGGTAGAAACTAATTGCCTTATCCAAATCCCCTTTTTGCTCCGCGATGTCAGCAATTTTTACCATCACACTATCGTTGCCCGGAGAAAGCTGGAGTAAAAAAAGATACGTTTCTCGCGCCTCATCAAGCGAACCCTTGGCTAGATAAGTATCGGCCAAACCGCGGTACGCCGCTACCGATTTTGGATCTAGCTTAATCGCGGCGATAAAGAACTCTTCCGCTTGCTCCAAGTGTTCGTTCTTAAGTTCAACCTCGCCCTCTTGAATAATATTCAGGATCTTTTGCTCTTTATTTTCATCAGTTGGAACCGCGAGCTTTCTCCTTACTCGCTCTTCATGATGCAAGAGTTTCTCTATCCGGCCCACATATACTCTAAAACGAAGCTGCAGTTTGCGAAGTATTGCGAGCATGGGCTGCAAGCGCTTAGCCCAAGCTTTTTTGATTCTACTGCCTTGAGCCTCGATGCGCCGAGCAATAATTTCTCTTTTTTTTCTGGCCTCGCGCTCGGCCGGCAGATTCTCGATATCTAGGTTGGAAAGCTGGGGAAATTTACGGATAATAATAACAGCGGCTACCGCGGCGCCGAGCAGAATAAAAATTAAAGGAATTACAGTATACGACATATCGAAAAAATCTGCTGATAAAAATCTTACAAACTTTTTTCTACCAGCTCCAGCCAACTTTCTAGTTTGGCCGAAGCGCCACCAACCAAAACTCCGTTTACGTGCGGGGACGACAGATACTGCCGAACATTTTCGGCGCGCACACTGCCCCCGTAGAGAATCCTTGGCTCAACTTTTCCCAAGAGTCCAACGACATATTTTTCAATCAAGGCTGCCATCCGTTCCGCTTCGGCCGGGTCGCAAGCTTCTCCCGTGCCGATCGCCCAGACCGGCTCGTAGGCCACCAAAACTTCGCTCTCGGCCGAAAAGTTGAGGCCGGTAAACGCGGCCCGAAGCTGCGCCTCTACTACTTCCTCGGTTTTTCCGCTCTTTCGCTCCGCCGAAGTTTCTCCCACGCACAATACTGGTGTGAGGCCAGCCGCGAGCGCCGCTTCCATCTTCTGCCGCGTCTCGTGATTGGTTTCGTGAAATAAGTGCCGGCGCTCCGAATGCCCGATAAGCGCGTACCCACACCCGGCAGATTGATACATTGCCGCGGACACCTCGCCGGTAAGCCCACCCTTGTCCACCCAATAAACATTCTGCGCGCCCAAGCCAATAGCCGACTGGCCGAGAGCTTCTTTTACAAAACACAACGCCAACGCCGTTGGAAACACAACCATTTTAATGTCGGGAGAAATATTTTTACTTTCTTTCGCCAAGCTCTTTGCTAAAGCAACGCTCTCATCATTATTCAAATACATTTTCCAGTTGGCGAAAAGATATGCTTTCTTTTTCATATGATTTTACTTCAGCATTTTTAGCACATGGGATTTTGAAAACGGCGCGATCACGGCCAGTCGCATCGCTGGCGGCACAAATAATTTTTTAGCCACGCGCTGAACCTCTTTGATAGTAACTTTTTTAAGCTGCGCGATCATATATTCCGGCGTCTCAATCCGCGGGGCAAAAACAAATTCTTTGGCGTACCACTGCGCCTGAAAGTTACTGCTTTCGAGCCGGAGCGCCAAAGAACCGGCCATACTCGTTTTTGCGTTACGCAATTCCTGTTCCAAAATCGGCTCGGTTGTCATGCGCATTATTTCTGTTTTAATAACGGCCAGGGCTTCGGGAAAGCGCGCCGGGTCAAGACCGGCTTGGACGTAGAGCGTGCCTGCGTCGCGATAGAGCGCGCTGCCGGCATGCACCGTATAAGCCAAACCGCGCTTTTCTCGCACTTCCACAAACAAACGCGAGCTCATGCCGGTTCCTAAAATATTAAGCAAAATAGACACGGCAAACCGATCCGGATGATTATCGGGAATGCCGGGAAAGCCAAGCATCATCTGCGCCTGATCAACTTTTTTCTCATGCACTGCCACCCGCTTCTCAAGCGGCACCGTTCCCGCTGGCCAGTGAAACGGCGTAAATCCCTTTTTATAAAAAGCAAATTTTTCCGCTTTCGTGGGGGCAACTTGGTTGCCAAAATAACCGACCAATTTTTTCATTTGTGCTTTTCTAATGTTCCCGGCCGCTACCAAAACCATATTACGCGGTGAATAATGTTTTTGATAATATTGCCATAGTTCTTGGCGGCTTAACCCCCGCACCGTCTCCTCGGTGCCGCCAATATCCCATCCTAAGGGGCAATCGCCAAACGTCACTTCCTCAAACAGCTGGTCGATCGCCATCACGGGGTTGTCTTTATACATCCGGAGCTCTTCCACAATCGCGCCCTTTTCTTTTTCCACTTCGGGCTCTTCAATTTTGGAATGATAAATCATGTCCGAGAGCAAATTATAGGCTACTTCCTGGTCATCACCATTAATTGTAATGTAATATCCGGTAAAATCTTTATTGGTAAAGGCATTGTAATCTGCCCCGTACGCCTCAATGGTGCGCGAAATATCCTGAGCCGTCGGCCGCTTGCTCGTTCCCTTAAACAGCATGTGCTCCACAAAATGCGAGGCGCCGGATAATTTTTTTGTCTCGTAGCGTGACCCCACCGGAAACATCGCCATCACCGTCGCCGCGCGCGTCCCCGCGACCGGAACCGTAATCAGGGTTATCCCATTTTTTAGTTTACTAATTTTATACATAAGTATCATCTTGCTAAGGGGAGGATGCTATATAAACTTTTCCTTTAAGTAGCTTTTCACCTCATCAATCTCAATCCGCTCCTGCTTCATGGTATCGCGGTCGCGCACCGTAACTTTTTTATCTTCAAGCGAATCAAAATCAACGGTAACGCAATACGGCGTGCCAATTTCATCCTGCCGGCGGTAGCGTTTGCCGATGGATTGCGTTTCGTCG
>CAZMYO010000061.1:0-3585 GCA_964570525.1 uncultured Gammaproteobacteria bacterium
ATTTATAAAGATTATTTCAGATTTACCGAAGACGCTTTCCATTATCTGTTTGCTAAATTCTCTAAATTGGAACTGAAGAAACACGGCGGGTATTTCCGGGCGATGATGTTTTTTATGCCTTTGCAGTCGCGTTTAAAGCCCCTATTGGAGCCTTTAATGTACCTGCTGGATAAGTTGTTCAAAACTGAGCGCAGAAACACTACTCCGGGCTTCTATATATATGCGGTAAAATAGGCGTAACCAAGCCTTATTTTTAGGAGTTTCAATACTAATGGCGAAAGAAGCTAAAGAGGTGCGGGTGTTAGGCATTATCCCTGCCCGCGGAGGATCTACCAGTATCAAGTTGAAGAATATTGCCGATGTCGGCGGCCAACCGTTGATTGCTTATTCAATCGCAGAGGCAAAGAAGTCCAAGCTTCTGGATGCTTTTATTGTTTCTACCGACAGCGAGAAAATTGCCGATGTAGCAAAATCGCTCGACGTTGACGTGCCTTTCATCCGTCCAAAAAATACCGCGAAAAAATATTCCGCGGAAATTGAATATCAACAGCATGCGTTGAATTGGCTCGAAAAAAACCGAGGTTGGAAGCCGGAGATCGTTGTGATTATCAAGGCGACCTCGCCTCTTCGTCCTGCAAGTGATATTGATCGGGTAATCAGAACGCTTCAGAGCGGTAAGTTTAGTATGGTTCGCACAGTTGCTAAACCTAAGCATCATCCATATCGGACTTGGACTTTGGATAAAAAAACTTCCACTCTGAATCTCACCGCGCCGGGGTTGGTTTCAGTAAATGATTTTGATACTTGGGGCGCGGATGTTCCCCGTCAGCGACTCCCTAATGTGTATTTCCAAAATGGCGCCGCCGATGCTATTTGGGCGAAGAACATAAAGAAAGGTGTGAAGGCAGTATTCTCCGGGCCAATCGGCGCCGTGATCGTAGCGCCACATACGTCTGTTGATATTGACGAGCCAGGCGATCTGAAAGAGGTGGCCCGGCTTCTTGGAAAGAGTAAGTAGGCTTATGATTATTGATCCTAATGACCAGAAAAAGCCGCTGTTCCACTATCTCTTTAAAGCGGAAGTGGCGAAGCGGGTATTTGATGGGCTAGAAAAAGGAGTATCGCTAGTGAACTCCTATCTGATCATCAGCTCGTTAAGTGTTTTTTCTTTTGGCTTGTACCAGTTGGTTCTTTCTTTTGTTTCAATTGTTCGTGGTCTGGGCGTTAATTTTTTTGATGGCGTAGTGGCGATTGATATGCGCCGCTATTTTAATATTCTTCAGCTAGATAAGGCCAAAAAGCTTTTTAAGGAAAATATTGTTTTTAAAATGGCAGTTGGCTTTGGGTTAGCAGTCGTAGTTTTTTTTGGGGCTGATTTGGTTGCCGGTTGGTACGGGGAGGATGTTGGCACGATGATCCGGTGGACAAGCCTACTATTTATTACCGGCTCCGCCCAGTCTTTGATTGGAATATTCCTACAGTCCATAGTTTCTTTTAGTCAGCAGGGACTAAGTGCGATTCGGGAAAGTCTTAAGCTAGTCTTAATTGCTTATTTTCTTGTCTTCCAAAAATTTACCATCACGGAACTGATTGCGATCCACGTACTGGTAGATTTAGCGGCCACTAGCGCTTTTGGGCTGTTTTGGGTTTGGAAAAAATATTCCAAGGCTTTTATGGGAGTGGTTGCTTCAGCAGAATCAATAATGATGCCACTGGTAAAAAAGGAAGGGCGAAGAATTTTTATTGTTTTTGGATTAAAAGAAGTGCTTCAAAATGCTACTCCTTGGCTGGTGAAGGTTTTTACTAGCATTGAAGGCGTCGCGCTTTATTCGCTAGCGGTTAATTTGGCGTCTTTTGCTCAAGACTTCATGCCACTGACCGGTTTAAAATCAATCCTGGCTTTAAAGGCGGATGATTTAAATCAGCTTAAATTTATTTTTGCTAGAGCGGTCAAATATACTTTTTGGCTGGGGGTGATTTTTGCAATCGGCTCAATCTTCATTACGCCAATTATTATTAAGTTTATTTTTCCGAAGTACGCTTCGGCGATACTAATTTTCCAGTTTATGGCCGCCGCCCTACCTTTATATGGAGTGGTTAAGGTTACGCACGCGACATTAGCTTCGCTAAGAGAGTATGGAATATTGGCAAGGCGTCTTGTCAACGAGGTGGCCATCTTATTTTTAGGATCGGCTATTCTTTTACCGATTGTTGGTGTGGCTGGAATCGGCATCGTTTATCTTTTGCGACATTTAGAGCGAACCTGGTTTCTTTATACCAGACTGATTAGGAAGTATCCTGATTTTAGAATAAAAATTTGGCGGCTTTTTCGAATTGACGCGACTGACCGACAGTTCGCAAAAACATTTCTTTCTACTATAAAATGGGAAAAATAAGAACCATCTTCATAACTTCTTTTTACGGCCTCATCGGCCGGAATCTTTTATCCACTAGCATCCTACCAACGCTTTTCAAGGAAGCCCCGGAGGCCAGGGTTGTGATCATTTTGCCCGAAGAAAAAGAGAGGCAGTATCGGGAAATGTTTGGTTCGGACCGCATCGTTATCGCCGGCGTCCCCACCATACCCGAAACTGCTTTTGAATTATTTCTGGCAAAGTTGTTTTTCTTTCTTCCTCCGACGGAGTCAGCGAGAATTGCCAGGGACGCGATCCGCGTCCAAGGAAAACCGATCCATGCGTTTTTTTGGAGCGCGGTCAGTTTATTTGGAAGGGTAAAGATGCTAAGGCAATTAGCGCGATTGGTTGTATATTGGCTGATGCCTAAGCGGCGTTACGCGAAATTTTTTGATCAGTACAAGCCGGATCTTGTATTCGCCACTGATATTTTTCGCCACCAGGATGTGGATATCCTCCGGGAAGCTAAGTCCCGAGGAGTTAAAACTGTCGGCATGGTGCGCTCCTGGGACAACATCAGTACTAAGGGTTTGAATCACCATATTCCAGATCATGTGGTTGTACAGGCCGAAAAGATGAAAGAAGATATTATTGCCATTGGAGACGTGAACCCGGGGAAAATTTCTATTGTCGGCGTGCCTCATTACGATTATTACGCCACCGGTAAACGGACGTCGCGGGAAGAGTTTTTTAAATCTATGGATCTGGATCCGAAAAAGAAGACGGTGATTATTTCGCCGCCTCTGAGGCATTACACTACCGATCCGATTCCGGAAGTTATTTTCAATGCCTTGGCATCGCAAAAGGACCTTCAATTTATTATCCGAATGACTTTGGTCGGTAAATCCAACATCGGCAATTTGAAACCTATCTCCGGCAAGTTGGCGATTGACGCTCCCGCAAGCGCCGAAGATTTCAATCAAGCCGATATTACGGCGGGCGACAAGCATCTTGCCGATCTCCTCTATCATTCGGACGCAATTATCTCCCATATTTCTACGATCGCCATTGATGGAGTCGTATTTGATAAGCCGGCATTTTTTGCCGGATTTAATGCCAAGCCCACCCCTTATCACCAGGGTATTCGTTGGTTTTTTGATATGGACTGCGCCCGCGATCTTATTGCTACAGGAGCGGTAAAGCTTGCGGAAAGCGTGGAAGAGCTGGTGGA
>CAZMYO010000062.1:0-63385 GCA_964570525.1 uncultured Gammaproteobacteria bacterium
TCAGCGGCATTGCAGGGTAGCCACGTTTAGCACGGATAAACGCTGAAAGCATCTAAGCGTGAAGCCGTCTTCAAGATTAACATTCGTTATAGACCCCTTGTAGACTACGAGGTTGATAGGCTCTAGGTGTAAGCGCCGTAAGGCGTTGAGCTGAGGAGTACTAATCGGTCGAGCGTACAACGGAAGCACTAAGATGTGCTTGAATCAGTCACAAGTCCATAAAGTCTTTAAAGTCCATAAAGTCGCCAATCACGACTTGACGGACTTTTGACTTTCGACTTTTGACTCACTACGTACCCTATTTGATTGATTGTTATTGAAAAAAGAACCAATGTCTTGGTGGCATGAGCGGCAAGGCAACACCTGTTCCCTTCCCGAACACAGCAGTTAAGCTTGCCAGCGCCCATGATAGCCTTCGGGCAAAAGTAGGCCGCCGCCAGGACAATGGTCCTTTTTTATTTTTATACGGAGCAGCTTCCGCTTTCTAATTTGACTGTGGATAGACACCTTGACAAGAAGAGTGGCTTATGGTATATTTAAACATTAATCTATTAGGCTAGAGTCACCAAAGAATACGATTTTAGGCTAACGAATGGCATTCTTTAGTGAGAAGCTCTTACGTGGTACGCAATTTGCGAACACGGAGAAAGGGCTTCTATTCACTGAAAATTGCGCGCAAGCGCAAACTAGGAGGGTCCCATGTCCACTCCCGAGTCCGCTCTCGAGTCCGTTCCCGAGTCCGTTCCCGAGTCCGCTCCCGAGTCCGCCACCGTGGTCGTTCCTCCGCCGGAACAGGCGGTGGAGGCGAAGGTGCGCTGCACCGCCGGCAACAAGAATCCGGAGGACCAGTGCCAGAACGAGGATGCCACGAACAAGATGTACATCCCCGGGTTCGATTTCCTCTCGAAGAAGCTCGGCGGTCGCCCGATCGAGCTGATCGATCTGAAGGAGCTCGAGGGATTCGCGATCTGCGCCCACTGCCACCAGCTCGTGACGGAGGCAGCGCGGAAGAGCAACATGAAGATCGAGTACTACAACCTCTCCACCTGCGTGGAGAGGCAGAAGCAGCACCGCGACAGGCGCGCCGCCAAGACGGTCATCGACGCGGCGCAGGCGAATCTGTCGGAGCAGCAGAAGCAGCTCTTCAAGGCCAAGGTCGACAAGTACCTGGCCACTCTCCGCAAGAACGCTTCGGCGGACCTCCCCCCCCTCGACGCGCTTCCGGAAGTCATCAACTGCGTGTTCGAGAAGTGCGGCCACGCGTTCGCCGGCAAGGACAAGATGTACGTCCCCACCCTCACCCGCCTCAACCAGGCGCTCGGCCGCGACGTGGTGGAGGGTGATCTGCCCAACTTCGCCCTGTGCTTCGAGCACGCCCACGCGCTCGAGAAGCGCGACGAAGAGATGCACCTCCTCGTGGCGTCCATCTGGATGATCGCAAAGAACCGTCCCAAGCGGGAGGCGGCCAAGCAGACCAAGGCCAGGGTCGACGACCTCCTCGCCGAGTTCGCCGAGCCCATCACCTGGGAGGACGGCCTGCCCGACGCCCCGGTGCCGTGCCGAGGGGAGGGTTGCCCGAACACCATTCCGGCCGGCAAGGGCAGCGTGTGCGACAGCTGCAAGCGCAAGTGCAAGACCGACGGTTGCAACAATCGCATCCCCAAGATTCACGAATACTGCTTGAAGTGCAAGCCGAAGAGCCCGCTCGGGAAGAGCCCGCTCGAGAACAAGACCCCCCAGAACTCCACCCTCGCGGATCGGGAGACGAAGCGCCACTGGCGCCAGGGGGAGACCTCCGTGAAGGGTCCCGTGAAGGGTCCCAGCAACGATCTCTGCCTCCACAACTTCAAGGGCAAGGGCAAGGGCAAGGGCAAGAAGTAGCCTTTTCCCAACACCACTACATGACACGCTAACGCGTGTCGGCGATGCTCGAGCGCCTCATCTCGAGCAACAATCAAAGTTCCCGATACCCAATCGGGACTTTTGATTTTTATGGGCTCTGGCCCCGTATAGATCTTTAGAAATTATACGGGGATTATACGGGGTTTGACGACCACTTGGCCGTATGTTACTCTAGAGGCAATCAAAGCCTTTTTCTATGCAAAAAAATCTCATCGAGAAGACGGCGGAATATGTTAAAATTAAACTTGCTCAAGAGCCCACCGGACATGATTGGTATCATGTGGAGCGAGTCTGGAAAATGGCAAAACTTCTTCAGATAGAGGAGGGAGGCGACCTGGAGCTTATTCAGCTCTCGGCTTTGCTCCATGATTTGGGAGACTACGACAACCCGGAAGATTTTGATGAGGAAAAAGGGTCGCTGGTGCTTAATGGGATGATGGATGTTTTAGAAATTGACGAATTGATGAAGAAAAAAATTATTACTATTATTCACGAGAGCCAATATATTGGTAACGATACCAAGCCGGCCGCTACTACTGAAGGAAAAATTATTCAGGACGCGGCGTGGCTCGATGCCCTGGGCGCCATCGGGATTGCTCGAACCTTCGCTACCGGCGGGTTTATTCGGCGGATGTTACATGACCCGCATCGCCCACTTCGCCGCAAACTAGCCAGAGAAACTTATAAAAATCACAAAAAGAACAGCACCAGTATCGATTCTTTTTACGAAAAGGCCCTCAAGCTCCCAAAATTAATGAACACTCCCACCGCTCGGCGCATTGCGGAACGCCGCGCCGACTTTATCCAACATTTTATCGATGAATTTTTGCAGGAGTGGGAGGGGGAGAAGTAAAAAATTTCAAAATCCAAATTTCTAATTTCCAATTTCTAATTATGGACTTGTCGCCATTTAAATACCACGATCGGTTTCTCATGTTGGCTTTGGATCACCGCGGCAGTTTTAAAAAATATATCAGCAAGAATCCCGAAGCCGTAACCGTTGCCGACAGCATCAAGGCAAAAGCAATGATTATCAATTCGTTGGCCGATCAGTTTAGCGGCGTTTTGCTTGATCCGAGCTGGGGGCTTACGGCCTATCAAGGTGGTGCAAAACCGTATTTACTATGCTTAGAAAAAACCGGCTATGTGGAAAGCGGCAGTGAGCGAGTTACGGAATTAGAATATACGGCGAAACAGTTGAAAGAGCTCGGAGCGAGTGGTACAAAGCTTTTGCTGTATTTCAATCCCGAGGCAAAAAGCCGTGTTCAGCAAATCGAAACGGCAACCAAAGCGCTTCTGGATTCTCATAAAAATAAGTTGCCGCTGTTTTTGGAAATTGTAACGTATGGCAACGAAGCCTCTGGTAAAAGCCGAGCGGAGTGGGTTTTACGATCGGTGAAAATGTTGTTAGAAACAGGAGTTGTTCCGGACGTGTGGAAGCTGGAGTTTCCCGCCTCCGTCCGCCTCGGGCGGACTATGGCGGGCAGGCCGGGCGATTTTGAAGCGTGTAAAAAAATTACCGAACTGGTCGGTGATACACCGTGGATATTGCTCACGCGCGGCGAGTCATTTGAAATGTTTAGAGAACAACTGAAAGTGGCGGTCGCCGCCGGGGCCGTTGGTTTTTTGGCGGGGCGAGCTTTGTGGCAGGAGTTTGGCCAGTATCCGGACGAAGCGGCGCAGAAGGAGTTTTTAACTAATACCGTAAAGCCACGATTTGCCGAGATTTCCAGGATAGTACTAGCTAATCCATCCTAAAAAGGATGGTAGGGAGGTGTTAGAGGGGAATAAACGACTTATCCACAGAAAGCTGTCGAAAAAAAGTTGACAGCTTTTTTAGTTGTGATATCTTTATATTATGCTAATAACAATGCTTTTATAGTCTTGGTATGGACATCAGTATATTTAAAAAGTTAGGATTTTCTGACAAGGTATCCCGTATTTATCTGGTGCTTTTGTGTATGGGTCCGTCTTCGGTGCGCAATTTAGCCAAAAAAGCGGAAATGAATCGCGGCAGTGTCTACGACGCTCTCAAGTGGCTAAGAGACGAGGGGCTAGTAAGTTTTTACGAGAAAGACGCCAAGCAGTATTTTGTAGCTGAAGATCCGGGCAAGCTTCACGAAATGCTCGAACGGCAGAGTAATCAGCTTAGCGACGTCAGTAAAAAGTTGCGAGAGGTGGTGGCCGAGCTTAAATCGGTCTATGATCGCGGCGGAGAGCGCCCCGTGGCGCGCTACTATGAGAAAGGGGATATCAGAAAAATTTTGGAGGACGTGCTTAGCGAGTGCGAGAAGACCGGCGAGATGGAGTATCGGGTTTATTCGGACGCGGCCATTCGTGAATATTTATACGATGGTTTTGAAACTTTTAGCGATGCGCGCGTGGCCAAGGGGATTTCGGTGAAAGTGATCGCCGTCGGCGGCGGCGGGGAGCTGCGCGGTTTAGATGAGCGCAAGTGGCTGAAAGTAAAAAGCGGCACCCCAACGTATATTCTTATTTATCCCGGCAACACCGCCTACATTTCTTTAAACGCCCAGGGCGATTTGGTTGGCGTCGTGATAGAAAACGAAGGAGTTTACGCGACGCAAAAAAATATTTTCGATGCCCTCTGGGAGAAGCTAGATTAATTTGAATATGTTTGAGTACAGCTTTGTAGATTTAGACTCCACTATTTATGAGACGCACCGGCTGGCGCAAGCAATGCGGGAAACATTTTTAAATCATGGCGTTACCAAAGAAGATTTTGAGGTATCTTTAAAACGAGCGGTGCATGGCGAACAGGGTGATCACTACGACTATACTTTCGAGAGCCAGGTGGCCAATTTGCGGGGTCTAGGGTATGCTTTATCCGATGCGGTTGTTGACGAACTTTATTCCCTATTTAATGTTGATTACCAAGCCGACGATGCCGAAAAATTTTTGAAATTTTTGAAAAAAACCAGCGAGAAAACGGTGTTACTAAGCGCCGGTAACAGCGGTTTTCAGAAACAAAAACTTTTTTCCTCTAAATTAAATAATTTTTTTGATGAGATCCACATTGTCCATGGCAATAAGCATGAATTGGTAAGGCAAAGGAGCGGAGATGGGCACAGCCTGTTTGTTAACGATAGTCTTAAAGAAAATTCTATTATCAGCAAAATGTTTCCTAATATCTTGGTGGTTTCCCGGGTTAATCCACGAAAAGACATTATGGAATATAAGCAAAGCGGCTTGCCTTATTTTAAAACATTAATCGAAATAGCTGATTATGTCTCGAAAGTACGGTAATCTTGGGGTTGTAATTCTTGCTGCCGGCAAAGGAACGCGCCTGGGATGTACCGACACACCCAAGGCGATGCTTAAGATTGGCGGCCGTCCGATTGTTAGTTATATCGTGAAGACACTGGAAAAAATGGGTTTTAGGCCGGAGCAGATTTGTTTGGTGGTGGGGTTTAAAAAAGACAAAGTCAGGGAATATTTTGGCGAGCGCGTAAGTTACGCGGCGCAAGAGGATCTTTTGGGAACCGCGCACGCGGCGTATCTCGGCATGTTGTCTCTTCCAAAAGAAATTACTCAAGTACTGGTAATGGGAGGCGACGACAGCGCTTTTTATCGGCCGGTTTCTCTCTTTAATTTGCTTCAAGAACACGCGAGGCAGGCTGCCACACTCACCCTTCTTACAGTGGAGGCAGATATTCCAAATCAGCTCGGCAGAGTTGTTCGTCATGCTGATGGCAGCGTTGAAATAATAGAAAAGGAATATTTAACCGAGGAACAAAAATTAATTAAAGAAATTAGCACCGGCACTTTTGTTTTTGACCGGCAGTGGTTCGAGAAAATGTTTCCAACCATGCCAAAGCTCCGCAAGCTCGGTGAATTTGGTCTCCCCACCGCCTTGGCTATGGCCAGGAAAGAAAACGCGCCGTATCAGCTTATAAAGTTGTCCAATTCTGATGAGTGGTTTGGGGTGAACACTCCCGAGGAATTGGCGGAAGCGGAGCGGAGAAAAAAAGGTGGTTAAGCAAAGTCGCGAATTCAGAATCTTTAATCTTACAGTCTTTCAATCTTTAGTCTTTCACCGTATGTGCGGCATTATCGGTTACATCGGTCAAAAAGAAGCGTTACCGATCCTCATTAAGGGGCTGCGGCGTTTGGAATACCGCGGTTATGATTCCGCCGGTGTGGCGGTGTTTCATGAAGGAAAAGTGCGGCGCCGGCGCGCGGTGGGCAAGATTGATATGCTGGCCGAAAAGCTTAAAAAAGAATCGTTTCCGGGTACGGTTGGTATCGGCCATACACGCTGGGCCACGCACGGCGGCGTAACGGAGGAAAACGCGCATCCGCACACCGATTGCACCGGTAACATTATTGTGGCGCATAACGGCATTATTGAGAACTATCGCGAGCTAAAAAACAATTTTTTAACCGGGCATGCGTTCCATTCCGAGACCGATACGGAAATTCTGGCCCATCTCATCGAATTTTTTTATCGGGGAGATTTGCGTTTGGCGGTGGAGCGGGCGCTTAAAGAAGTGCGCGGAACCTATGGTTTGGTTGCGATGCATCTACAGGAACCGCGCAAGCTTATCGCGGCCAGACTCGGGAGCCCCCTAGTAGTCGGTGTCGGTGACAAAGAGTATTACCTGGCTTCCGACGCTTCTCCAATTTTGGCGTATACGCAGCAGGTTATTTTTTTAGATGATGGAGAAATAGTGGAGTTAACCGACCACAGTCTTCAAACCTTTAATCTTAAAGACGAAAAAATTAACAAATCCGCCGAGTTTATTGACTGGAATGAGAGTCAGGCAGAAAAGAACGGCTTCCCCCATTTCATGCTCAAAGAAATTTTTGATCAGCCCACCGTAATTAAAGACGCCATGCGCGGCCGGCTGGTGGAAGAAGACGGGGCGGCGCACTTGGGTGGACTTAACATGACGGAGCCCGAGATGCGCCGAGTGCAGCGGATTATTTTACTTGCTTGCGGGACTGCCTCGTACGCGGCACTGGTGGGCAAATATGCTTTTGAACGGCTGGCCGGTATTCCGACCGAGGTGGATGTGGCGAGCGAGTTCCGTTATCGTGACCCGATTATTGATAGCAATACTTTGGTATTTGGTGTTTCCCAATCGGGAGAAACAGCCGACACCTTGGCGGCTCTGCGCGAAGCCAAACGCAAAGGCGCCTTTGTGCGCGGCATCGTGAATGTGATCGGCTCCACCATCGCGCGTGAAACCGACGGCGGCACCTATATTCACGCCGGGCCGGAGCTCGCGGTGGCTTCTTCCAAAGCGTATACCAATATGGTGGCGGTTTTGACAATGTATGCTCTCCAGTTCGGCCGGAGTAGCAGGCTTACCGTTGCTACCGGCCAGCGCCTGGTTCGCGCGCTCAACGAGATTCCGGAAAAGATGAAAGTTGTTTTAACAGAAAGCGATAGGATTAAAAATATTGTTGAGAAACACAAAACTGCCACCAACTTTCTTTTTTTGGGACGCGGCATCAACTACCCGGTAGCTCTCGAAGGATCGCATAAGCTCAAAGAAATTTCCTATATCCACAGCGAAGCTTATCCGGCCGGCGAGATGAAACACGGAGCTAATGCCCTGCTCTCGCCGCAGTTTCCGGTTTTAGCCATCATGACCAAGAATCAACTATATGAAAAAATGCGCAGCAATGTTGAAGAGGTTCGAGCTCGCCACGCCCCGCTTATCCTCATCGCGACGGAGGGCGACACACAGGCCAAAGAGCTCGCCGATGATATTATTTTTGTGCCGCCGACCATGGAATTATTGGAGCCACTCATCAACACGATCCCACTTCAGCTGTTCGCCTACCATATGGCGGTAGCGCTGGGGAAAGATGTTGACCGGCCGAGAAACTTGGCTAAGAGTGTGACGGTTGAATAACTGTGTAATCTGTGTATGAAAAAGAATGTCGTGGTTATCGGAGGAGGAAATGGCAGTGCCATTATTTTAAGCGCGCTGAAAGCTGACGTTAAAAAATTAAATCTCGCGGCAGTTATTTCCATGAGCGATTCCGGCGGATCGTCAGGCCGTTTGCGCAGAGAATTCAAGACGCTTCCTCCCGGCGATATTATGCGGGCGATTCTCGCTCTCTCCAAGTACGATTACGCCGCCCTCCGAAAAATTTTTTACGCTCCTCGGTTCAAGGGCCTGGGGAAACTGGATGGGCATAATTTAGGAAATTTATTTTTGGTTTTGGTGGCGCATTACAGCGGTGATTTTTTGGCGGGGCTTATGGCGCTCTCCCAGAGCGTGGAGGCGGTGGGAAGAGTTTTACCCGTTACTCTCAAGAGTGCGGACCTGGTGGCTAGGCTTACCAACGGCGAAATTATTAGAACGGAAGCATTTATTGATAAACCACAATACAATCGTGGATTGAAAATAGAAAAGGTATGGCTCGAGCCGGAATATCGTGTCTATCCGGAAGCAAAAAAAGCCTTGCTCGGGGCGGATTATATTATTTTTAGTCCGGGGAGCCTATACACGAGTCTCGTGGCTACTATTTTGCCCCAGGGAATCCGTGAGGCGATAGCAAAATCAAAGGCCAAGCTTATCTATATTGCCGGCGATGCCTATCGCCAAGATGGCGAAACCGGGCCGGAAAAACTTAGCGATTTTGTGCGCACGCTTGAAAGTTATTTGCCACGGGGCCTGGATACAGTGGTGTATAACAATTCCAAGCTTACGGCGCGGCAGCGGCGGACGTATCACGAGGAAAAATGGGGAGTTTTTGAGAAAGATGTGAAAAATTTACCGGGCTATAAATTAGTTGGAGGAAATTTTGAAAAACCGGAAGGCGGCTTAAGTTCCGAGAAGATTGCGAAGAGTTTACGGAAGTTAATTGTTTAGATATGGAAATACAAAAGACGGTGTGTAAGAGCGAGGCCATAAAAATTATTATGGAGGAAGCGGGGAAGGTTGTTGGTAGGGTATATTTGTATATTGTTTTAAATGATTTGCACGCTGAGCCGTATGGATTAATTGAAGATCTATATGTGGAGGAAGCGGCGCGGGGGCGGGGAGTGGGCACCGAGCTCATAAAAGTGGCAGTGACCGAAGCCAAGGCGCGGGGCTGTTATAAAATAATCGCCACCAGCCGGCAATCTCGCGAGCAGGTGCATGCGTTGTATGAGAAGAATGGATTTAAAAATTATGGAATAGAGTTCAGAATGGATTTTTAAAAAGTCGTTATGAATCTTTACGAATTTGAGGGAAAAAATTTATTTGCGAAGCATGGGATTACTATTCCGAAAGGCGTGGTAGTTCGTCGTGGGGATGACTTTAGAATTAAGTATCAAGAATTAGGAGTTAAAGATGTTGTCGTTAAAGCGCAAGTATTATCGGGTAAACGCGGGAAGAATAATGGGATTAGATTTTGTTCAAGTGTTGAAGAGGCGCAAACAGCTTGTGAGGAGTTGTTTGCGATGAACATTCAGGGGCAATACGTTGCCGCAGTGTTGATTGAGGAGAAATTTGATATTGCCGAGGAACATTATTTGTCTATTACCTATGATACCAACAAAAAACAGCCGATGTTGATTTATAGTCGGCGAGGTGGAATGGATATTGAGGACGTGCCGGAGGGCGGTATTGAGAAGATGTGGTTGGATGTACGAGGGGAAACGTTGGCAGGGTTCGGCGCTCTCGGCAGTGGCCAGTTATCCCCCTCTTACCAAGAGGGGGCTCGGGGGGAGTTGCCGTTGTTGGCTCAATCCCTATGGAGTTGTTTTTTGGCAGAAGATACTCGTCTCGTCGAAATTAATCCTCTCATCAAGACTACAGATGGCCGGTGGGTAGCGGCCGACGCCAAGGTTGCGCTCGACGACGACGCCTTTTATCGCCATGAAGAATGGAAAGAGTTGGAACCACGGACGATGCTGGGACGCCTGCCGACCGAGCGTGAACTTGCCGTGAAAAAAATTGATGAAGGCGAGGCGTATTATCGCGGTACGGCCGGAAAATATATTGAAATGGACGGGGACATCGCGATTTTATTCTCTGGCGGTGGAGCGAGTATTGCCAATATGGACGCGCTCATTAAAGCCGGTTGCCGGCCGGCAAACTATACGGAGTATTCCGGCAACCCGCCCCGAGAAAAAGTCGCGCAGTTGGCGAGAATTGTTTTGTCCAAGCCCGGGCTTAAAGGTCTGTGGGTTGCCGGCGGGGTGGCTAACTTTACTAACATCGCCGAAACTTTTAATGGCATTACGGATGCTTTAGATGAGATAAAACCAAATTATCCGATTGTGGTGCGCCGCGCCGGTCCCTTCGAAGAAGACGGCATGCGACTCATGCGCGAATGCGCCGAGCGTAATCATCTAAATATGAAATTATTCGGCAAAGAGACTTCAATGAGCGAAACGGCGAAAATTTTGGCGGAGATGGTAAATAAACAATAAGTATGTCCATTCTTATTACTAAAAATACCAAAGTTTTGGTTCAAGGCATTACCGGAAAAGAGGGCGCCAAGGCCACCAAAGCCATGCTCGAGTACCACACGAACGTGGTTGCTGGCGTGACCCCGAACAAAGGCGGGCAAGAAGTTGAGGGTAAGCCAGTGTTCAATTCGGTGAGGGAGGCACTGGCTGCCATTGCGAGCGAAGCGAAGCAATCTCCCAGCTTAAGCACTCCTGATGACCAGGGGATTGCCACGTCGGTCGCTACGCCGCCTCCTCGCAATGACATTGTTTCAGCCATCTACGTTCCCCCGTTCGCCGCCAAAGCCGCTATTCTCGAAGCGATTGAGAACAATATTCCTTTGATTAATATTATCGTGGAGCGTATCCCGATTAAAGATACGGCGTATTGTTTGGCGGCGGCGCGCGAGAAAAATATCCGGATTATTGGGCCGAGTTCGCTCGGGCTCATCAGCCCCGGCGTCGGTCGCATTGGCGTGGTCGGTGGCCCCTTGGTCAACGAAATTTTTCAACCCGGGTCGATCGGCATTATTTCCCGCTCCGGTGGGATGACGAACGAGGTCTCGTGGCAAGTCCGTAAAGCCGGACTCGGCCAGAGTAGCGCAGTGCACGTGGGCGGGGACCTCCTTATGGGCACAACCTATGGCGATCTGCTACAATTGTTTGAGGGGGACCCGCAAACCAAGGCGGTGGTGATTTTCGGGGAACATGGCGGGAGTTATGAGTTTGAAATTGTGGAGCTCATTAAACAAAAGAAATTTACCAAGCCCTTGGCTATCTACATTGGTGGCAAATTCGCCAATCTGTTTCCCGAAGGGATGAATATTGGACATGCCGGGGCGATTGTGGCGCGGGGTCAGGGCGCGGCGGAGAAGGCCAAGGCCCTAAAATCGGTGGGAGCGCTTATCGCCAATAGCTACGAAGAATTGGCAGCGCTTGTTAAACCATATGCTTAAGCGTTATGAAAATTATATCTAAATTTCTCCACTTAGCAGTCCTTTTTTTCTTGGTAATTCCCCAAGGAGTTTTGGCGAAGGGCGCTGGTTTTGTGCCGGCCGGCGGTATTTGGTTTTCAACCGATACATTTTTACCCAAAGAGACTGTCCGGGTCTATACAGTTATCGTTAATAATAATTATTTTTCCCTGGAAGCACAGGTGAATTTTTATGATAATGGCGAGTTGATTGACGCGGCGGAGATTCATGGATTACCAAAAGAGGCCGCCAAAGTAGTTAGAGTTTTTTGGCAGCCGACCGAGGGGCGGCACATAGTGTCGGCTCGGTTGCTTAAGGCGGTGGCCACGGATGAAAGCGGTAAGCGTACCGAGCTTTCTCTCGCCGATCTCACGAGCGTGCCGGGAATTCCGCTTATGGTGGTTGGAAGCAGCGCCTCCCCCCCACCTTTAATCACTGAAAGCACGGCCTTGGGAGCTACGACAGTCGCAATAAAGCGAGAAGGTGACAAATTTTTTATTACCGCCCTCGATAAGCGAGGGGTTGAAGGCGAGAAGATAGCAGGAAGTGGGGTCGCGAATACCGAAGAGGCTTCGGCTACAAGTTCTTCGGGGAACAATACCCAAGATTTTTTTAAGAAAAATCGGGAGGCACTTGATAAACTACGGGGCGTCGCGGCGGGAGTTACCGGAACAGCGAGTGCTGTGGGCCAGGCGTACGGTGAATCCAAATCTTTTTTGGAAAAAGGTAAAGAGCTTTATGAGACCAGCCGTAAATTTACGGATAAACTACAGCCATTTTTCGACAAGGTTGTGTCCGGGTGGATGGTAATTTCGGGTAATAATAACCCCAAACGGGTAGTATTGATTGTGGGAGGCAGCGTAGTGGCTTGGCTGGCGCTTCGCCGCTCGCGGCGCTCACGAAGATATTTTGGACGTTAATTTTTTAAAATAATTTTATGACTTGGAAAACGAGTATAAGCAAAATCACCGACAACAAGGAAATTGTTCGAGGGGTTGATCTACAAGAGCTTATAAAGAAAAGAGATTTTGTGGAAGTAATTTTTTTGTTGCTGAAAGGACGGTTGCCCACCGCCCAAGAAACAAAAATGCTGAACGCGCTCTTTACCGCCTGTATCGATCACGGCATTGGCGCGCCAGCGGCGACTGTTGCCAGGATAGTTGCCTCAACGGGGAACAGCCTGCATACCGCGGTTGCCTCCGGGATTTTGGCGATGGGAGAATTACACGGCGGCGCGATTGAAGGAGCGGCGAAATTTTTTCAGGAGAATGTTGATGTTGCAGAGACGCAAAATTTTGCGTCTCTGCAGAAATTTATCCAATCGTTAAAAGACAAAAAAATTCGCATCCCCGGGTACGGCCACAAGGTGTTAACCCACGATCACCGCGCCGACACCTTATTTGAAGTTGCTAAAGAAACAGATTTTTACGGCGAGCATTGCGCGTTTGCCGCAGCAGTTGGTGAAGCATTAAATAAAGTTTCCTCAAAAAAATTACCGCTTAATGTTGATGGCGCCATGGGGGCAATTGTTTCTGACATGGGGTTTGATTGGCGGCTCGCCAAAGGTTTTTTTGTTATCGGCCGTGTACCTGGCCTCGTGGCGCAGGTGTATGAGGAGATGATGAGCGGCGAAGGAGTCAGACGGGTAAGTGAGGCGGATATCGCGTATCTTGGAGATGAATAATATTATCTTTATGGCTGACTATACAATTCTTACCACAGAACCAAGCAAGGATTTCGAGCTTCTTGATAGCGGCGAAGGGGAAAAGCTAGAGCGCTATGGCAAAATAATCATTTCTCGTCCCGACCCCCAAGCTTTGTGGCGGAAGCATTTGAGCGAAGTGGAGTGGAAGAAAGCGGACGCGTTTTTTAAACGAGACAGTAAGGACGCGACTTGGGACTTTAGGAAGGAATTGCCGGAAAGGTGGACGACTGAACTCGCGGGTTTAAAATTTTGGATTAAATTGTCGGCCTTTAAGCATACGGGATTATTTCCGGAGCAGGCGGGGAATTGGAGCTGGCTGCGCCAGCAAGTCGAAAGTCAAAAGTCCATAAAGTTGAAAAGTCCGGTGAAGATTTTAAATTTGTTTGGTTATACTGGTGGGGCGAGTTTGGCGGCGGCCAAAGCCGGGGCGGAGGTTTGCCACTTGGATGGTTCCAAAGTGGCGATTGGGTGGGCGCGAGACAACGCGGAACTTTCCGGTCTTAAAGACAAACCAATTCGTTGGATACTCGATGACGCGCGAACATTCGTGAAGCGGGAAATAAAACGCGGTCGGCGCTACGACGGGATTATTATGGATCCGCCGGCGTTTGGCCACGGGCCGGGCGGGGAGATCTGGAAAATTGAAGAACACTTTTTAGAGTTGTTGGATTTGTGCCGGCAAGTTCTGTCGGAACAGCCGCTATTTTTTCTCATTAATGGCTATGCTTCCGGCTACTCGGCCTTAGCTTACAAAAATAATTTGGAAGAGATTGAAAAAAAATATCAAGGCAAGGTGGAGGCGGGGGAACTAACCATCGCAGAGTCGGGCAGCGAACGCCTTTTGCCCTGCGGGATTTTTGCGCGATGGAGCAGTCTATGACACTCAAAATTCTCTACGAAGACAACCACCTCATCGCCGTCTACAAGCCGGCTGGAGTTTTGGTGCAGGGGGATGTTACAAAAGACCCGACACTAATGGATGAAGTGAAATATTACTTAAAAACAAAATACCATAAGCTTGGGAAAGTTTTTTTGGGGCTGCTTCATCGGTTGGATCGGCCGGTGCAAGGCATAATCCTCTTTGCCAAAACTTCTAAAGGCGCCGCCCGATTGTCGGAGCAGTTTAGAAAGCATGAGGTAAAAAAAATTTATGAAGCAATAGTGATTGGCAAACCGAAAGAGTTAAAAGCAACCCTGGTTCATTATTTAAAAAAAGATTCACAAAAAAATAAGACAGCGGTAAGTGAAAAGCGAAGCATTGGCGCGCAGGAGGCTGTGTTGCATTATAGGGTTGAAAAATCGAACGCAAAATATTCCTTGCTTAAAATTACTTTGGAAACCGGTCGGCCGCATCAGATTCGGGCGCAACTAGCGGCTATTGGTTGTCCGATTTTGGGTGATGTTAAGTATGGCGCTCCCGCGCCCTTGGCCGATAAATCAATCGCTCTCGCGGCGATATCACTTACGTTTCAGTTGGCAACACAGCCGGAGATGAAGACAGTAGAACTGGCTGTGCCGGAAGTTTGGAGAAAGTATGTGTAATATAGTTACATGAATTCCCTTGAATACCATCGAAAATTGAAAGGAAAAATAGAAGTTATTTCGCGGGCGAAAATTGCTACCCGCGAGGATTTGAGTTTGGCCTATACACCCGGTGTGGCCGAGGCTTGCCAGGCGATTATTAAAGATAAGGAAGAGGTGTACGCTCTCACCCGAAAAAATAATCTGGTTGCCGTCGTTACCGACGGCAGCGCCGTACTCGGGCTCGGTAACATCGGACCGGAAGCAAGTTTGCCGGTGATGGAGGGCAAATGCGCGCTCTTTAAAGAGTTTGCCGATGTGGATGCGATACCGATTGCGCTTAAAACCCAGAATGTAGAGGAAATTATTCGGACGGTGGCTTTGATATCGCCTGCTTTTGGCGGTATTAATTTGGAAGATATTTCCGCGCCGCGCTGTTTTGAGATTGAAGCCAGATTGAGCGAGCTTTTGGACATACCGGTATTTCACGACGATCAACACGGCACGGCTATTGTGGTTATGGCCGGACTTTTGAACGCGCTTAAGGTTGTCGGTAAAAAATTGGCAGAAATAAAGATTGTTGTCAGTGGTGTCGGTGCGGCCGGGTCGGCAGTAAGTTTTTTGCTTTTGCACGCGGGCGCTCAAGATATTTTTTTAGTTGATTCAAAAGGAATAATTGTTGCTGGTCGAGACGGTCTGGATGGAAAAAAACAAGAATTAGCTGTTTTGACTAATAAAGAAAAAATAGTCGGCGGCCTCAAAGAGGCGGTACGGGGAGCGGATGTGTTTATTGGCGTGAGCAAGCCTGGAATTCTTACGTCGGAGATGGTCGCGACTATGAACCAGAAAGCGATTGTGTTTGCTATGGCCAACCCCATACCAGAAATTATGCCCGAGGTAGCGGCAGCAGCCGGGGCCAGAGTGGTGGCTACCGGACGGAGCGATTTTCCCAATCAAGTAAATAATGTGCTGGCTTTCCCGGGAATATTTCGCGGATTGTTAGATGGGCGAATCAAGCATGTTACGATGGGGATGAAATTAGCGGCCGCTCAGGCACTGGCTCGGCTTGTCCCTTATCCAACCACAGAGATGATTTTACCAAGTCCGCTCGATAAAGAGGTGGGCAAGGTAATCGCCCGGGCGGTTAGGGCCGCGGCAGTATTTTGATATGCTTGAAAAAATTATTGATCTCCATATTCATTCTAAATACTCGCGGGCGTGTTCGCCGGCGCTCACGCTGCCCAACATTGCGCGCGTTTGTGAAGACAAAGGCATAGATATCGCATCAACTGGGGATTTCACCCATCCCGCTTGGTTTAGCCATATTGAGGAGAATTTGGAAGAGGTTGATAGCAGTGGGTTATATGTCTTAAAGAATAATAAAAGCAAAACTCGTTTTATTTTGGGCACGGAAATATCTTGCATTTATAAACATAAAGAAAAAGTTCGGCGATTGCATCTATTGATTTTTGCTCCGAACATTGAGATGGCCAGTAAGTTTAATAATGAGTTGGAAAAGAGAGGTGTCAATTTAAAATCAGACGGCCGTCCGATCATGGGACTTTCCGGAAAAGAGATAGTAAAAATTGCCTTAGAAGTTGATGAAAAGATGATGGTAATTCCGGCGCATGCTTGGACGCCATGGTTCGCGGTATTCGGTTCTAAATCCGGCTACGATTCTCTGGAAGAATGTTTTGAAGAGCTGGCCCCGCGTATCTTCGCGATTGAAACCGGTCCTTCGAGCGACCCGACAATGAATCATCGTTTAAGTCAATTGGATAAGATTACTTTGATTTCCAATTCCGATGCTCATAGTTTGGATAATTTGGGTCGGGAGGCCAATGTGATGGTTTTTGATGATGAGCACGATATAAATTACGGAGAAGTCCGGCGAGTAA
Source organism: uncultured Gammaproteobacteria bacterium (assembly GCA_964570525.1). Classification (GTDB taxonomy): domain Bacteria; phylum Patescibacteriota; class Patescibacteriia; order Magasanikbacterales; family GWA2-37-8; genus CAZMYO01. The sequence goes on from CAZMYO010000062.1 coordinate 16,420, forward strand.
TTAAAGAAGGCGACAGAAAAAAGTTTTTATATACCATTGAATTTTATCCCGAAGAAGGGAAATATCATTATGACGGCCACAAGGATTGCGAGGTAAACCTTAGTCCCAAAGAAACCAAGCAAGAAAAATTCATTTGTCCCAAATGCAAGAAGGTTGTTACGGTGGGGGTTCTACATCGGGTGGATGACCTGGCTGATCGGGAAGATAAAGATATTCCGGAAGAAAAGTTTATTCCCCATAAATATATCGTGCCCCTACGCGAGGTTATTGGCAGAGTTTTTGAGGTTGGGAAGAAAGCCAAAAAAGTTGAACAGGAGTATCGCCGGATGATAACCAATGTCGGCAATGAATTTTATATTTTACTTCACGCTCCGTCCGAGGAAATATCGCGGCACGCCTCTGATCTTAATCTGGTTCTCGCCATACAAAATATGCGTGAGGGGAAAGTGAAAATTATTCCCGGATACGACGGAGTGTACGGCGTGGTGGATGTATTGCCCGAAACCCACCAGCGTGGCCCTAAGCAGTCGCGTTTATTGTAGATTTTGGTAAAAAAAACCCTGTCCGCCCAGGCGGACAGGGTTACGAAGAACTATCTTTTCTTCTTGCCACCCTTTTTCTTTTTAGCCTTCTTGGCTTTTTTCTTTTTTGCCATAATAGCCACCTCCCTTCCTTTTTTAAACCCGGCTTGAACCAGGTGAGATAAAAATACAACGTAGTTCTATACTCGCGAGCGCGAGTAAAATCCGTGGAGAAAATTTTACATTACAAGCATGGATGTAAAATTTTTCTTCGACCATGTATATAGTATATAGCTAAAGAAATAATAAATAAATAGCCGCAAGCAAAGTTATGCACAGGTAGCTCTAAAATCAAAGTTTTTTGCAAGGGATTGTAATTTCATTTGAAGGCGACATTATCTCTTAAATAACGAAATTACGCTAAAGATACCTAGCGTAATTAAAACAATCGCTCCTCCCGGAGGCAAATTAAAATAAAAAGAAATAATGATACCGGAAATTACCGAACAGAGCGAAATAATTTCCGCCCACACCAAAGTCGCCGTAAAACTTTTTTTCAATTGCAAGGCGGCAATAACCGGAATAACAATCAAAGCGGAAATCAAGAGAATTCCAACAATAGGAATGGCCAGGGCGACCGCAGTGGCGGTAATAATAATAAAAATAGTGTTGATTAACCTGGTGGGGATGCCGCTCACCTGGGCGGCTTCTTCGTCAAACGAGATATACACCAATTCTTTATAGAAAGCGAGGAGAAGCCCGATAACAACAACGCTCAAAGTTGAAACAATAAGCACATCGCTGCGTTTGACGGTTACAATACTGCCAAATAAATAGCTAAATAAATCGGCGTTAAAGCCGTGCGCGAGGCTGATGAGAACTACCGCCACCGCCAAACCGCCGGAAAGAAACAAGGCAAGCGCCGTTTCCCCATACACGCGTTTTTTAATTCGCAGCCGCTCAATCGCTACGGAAGCAACAATCGAAGCGCCGAGCGCGGTAATAATGGGGTCAATCTTCGCTAAAAGCCCGATCGCTACTCCGGCCAAAGAAATATGCGACAAGGTATCGGCGATGAGAGCGTAGCGGCGCAAAACCAAAAAAATCCCAATAAGGGGGGCAATAATGGCGATGAGCGCCCCCACTTCCAAGCCGCGGATAATAAAGCTGTGCTGAAAAATCTCTAGCATACTAGTGGCTTAATGATCGTGCAGAATAAACTTGATATCTTTTCCGTAGAGCTTGTTAATATAATCGCCTTTAATGAATTCTTTGGGGCTACCATGATAAACCAAGCTTTGATTGATGCAGGCGAGCTCCGTGGCTTCGTGAGCGATAACATCAATATCATGCGAGACCAATACCAAAGTTAAATCAAGAGAATGATTAAGCTTTTCTAGCAGTGTATAGAACTGTTCTTGCGTTTTAACATCCACGCCCACCGTGGGCTCGTCTAAAAATATCACTTCCGGTTCGGTTGCCAGCGCCCGCGCGATGAACACGCGTTGCTGCTGCCCGCCGGACAAATCTCCGATCAGCCGATCCCGGTAATCAAACATCTCCACCTGACGCAAGGCTTGTGTTATTTTTTCTTTGTCATTCTTGGTGAGCCAGCCGAGCAACCCTCGTTTGCCGTACCGCCCCATCGCCACTACCTCGGCAACGGTGGCGGGAAATTTTACGTCAAAGTGGACTGCTTTTTGCGGGACATAGCCAATTTTTGCCCAGTCTTTAAATCGACGAATTTCCTGGCCGAATAATTTTACACTGCCGGCAGCGGGCTTTAAAAGCCCAAGCATAATTTTGAGGAGTGTTGTTTTGCCTCCCCCGTTCGGGCCGATAACGCCCAAATAATCTCCGCGGTGAACATTCAAGGTAATGTTTTTTATCACAATTTCATCGGCATAGCCGAAAGAAACATTCTTAACTTCAATAATATTTTTGGTATGGTCTACTGACATTGTAAGGCGATTCGTAAATTAGCTAGGTTGCTCTCCATTTCCGTTAGGTAGTTTTTTTCGGCGCGGAGCTCTTCGTCGCCGAGACCCTCGATAGGATTCAGCACCAGGGTTTTGGCGCCAACTTCCTCGGCGATAGTGTTGGCTAGCTTGGGGCTAACCAGGGTCTCAAAAAAAATATAGCGAATGTCATTTTTCTTCACAAAATCGGCTATTTTGATTAGTTTCCGAACCGATGGCTCTTCGTCAGGTGATAATCCGGAGATGGAAACTTGGTTCAAACCATATTCTTTGGCCAGGTAACCAAAAGCGGCGTGCGACGTAACAATATCTTTTTTTTCACAGCGGCTTAAACCTTGCCGGTATTTCTCATGGAGGGCGGTGAGTTTATTCTGAAACGCTTGGGCGTTGGCTTCATAGATAGCCTTATTATTTGGATCGGCTTCTATAAAACCCCGAAGAATATTTTCCACTTCTTGCTTGGCCAGTTGTGGGCTTAACCAAACATGGGGATCTTGAACGGTCTTTCCACCCGCTTCCATTTCTTGTCTGGCCAAATTATCACCGGCAGTAATAATGATTACATGCTTCTTCTGCAAATCATTTTTAATTTTGTTGGCCCACGGTTCCAGCTTCACTCCATTGAGGATTAACAATTTACCGGTCTCGATTTGGATAATGTCCCTGGTTGTTGGTTCAAAGTCGTGCGGTTCGACTCCGGCCGGAGTAATATTATACACCTCGGCAATATCCCCCGCCACTTGCGAAGCAAAGTAATAAAGGGGGTAGAAGGAAGCGGTAACCCGCAACCTGCCGTTAACGCGACTATTTGGTAGCGGCATTGATTTAAAGCTGCCGGCCTTAATCAAGTAACCAACTATGGCTATCAACAAAACCGCTAACCCAATAAAAAGTAAAGTATTTTTATAATTATTTTTCATAATTTTTAATTTAAGCCCCGCTTCTATTTTTGACAGCGCGCGCAGACTCCAAAAAACTCTAGGGAGTGTTGAAGCACAGTAAATTTTTTAGTTTTTTTAATAATTTTCGCTTGGCGTTCCAAATCTTCGGCAAAACTAACGTCCTCTACTTTGCGGCATTCAACGCATACCAAGTGATGATGGTGTCTCTTAGAGACAGCGAGCTCATAGCGGACGCTCCGGTCCGCGAGACGTACTTCGTGTACTATTCCATAGCGCTGTAGGGTTGCCAATTGTCGATACACCGTTGTTTTATTAGCTTTAAAGCTACGCTTGTTTAACTGAACAAGTAGCTCCAGCGCGGAGATGGGGTGCGGATTTTTAACAAATAACCCAAGCAGGGTACGCCTAATCGGGGTCATTCTTTCACCCTGATCTACCAGCCTTTGAATTAGTTGTTGAGTGGGAAGCATACAGTATTTAGACGCAACTCTGTTGCGTTACTATGTATAGCTTATCACAATCCCCAGTTATGTCAAGCGGGCCATGTGGATAACTGCAACTTGGTTGCACATTGAAATGTTGGAGAAGCGAGCGTCTTTCCCTTGACACCCCCTTCTTAAAATGATAGTATGTTTCTCAATATGTGAGGCCCCTACCTCACACTTTGTTAACTAAGTTCATAATTTATATGTTTATGACACCGATAACCATTGATGAAGAAAATAACTGGCTGGACGGCGCCGAAGAGGACGAGGATCGTGAGGGTGCCATCGATCTTGGGGATGAAGAGGACAAAGGAGCCGACAGCGATGATGACGAGGAAATATAGATTTAAATAAAACCCCCCTCCGGCGTACGCCGGAGGGGGGTTTTATACATTTACGCTCGAGTGGAGTATTCGCCGGTTTCCGTATTCACCAAAATTTCTTCGCCCTCTTTAATAAAGATGGGCGCCTGAACCTTGAGGCCGTTATCCAAAATGATTTCTTTGGTAACATTACCGGCGGCGGTATCGCCTTTTACCGCCGGTGGAGCCTCGACAACTTTGTATTGAATCTTTTTTGGCAGTTGAATGCTTACCGGCCGATCTTCATACATACCAATCACCACTTCAATTCCCTCCTTTAAATACTTGGTATCGTCGCCGATTAAATCTCCGTTCATTTCTATCTGCTCGTAGTTGCTCATGTTCATGAAGGCGTAGTTGTCGCCCGTCTTATAAAGATACTGCATGGTTTGAAATTGCACGCTTACAATATCGACGCTTTCACTGGTTTTGTAGGTAATTTCTATCACTTTTCCCGAAGCCAAGCTTTTCATACGCACGCGCACAAAAGCGGCTCCCTTGCCGGGGTTGACATGTTGCGATTCTACCACCACGAACAAATCATTTTGGTGGCGGATTACCGCTCCTTTGCGAACATCTGAAGTTGAAGCCATACCAATGAAAATGACAAATGTCTAAGTAATGTTAAACTTCACATTTGATGTTTTGTTAGAAATTAGGTGAATTAGGACTTAGATATTTACTGATCTAGCTGGTCTTTCACGGAACCAAACATTACTTCATTAATATCCTTGGCGCCGGTAAACAATAGTACCATACGATCTACCCCCAAAGCAATACCCGCCGCCGTTCCTTCGGAACTCTGGCGTGGCGAGCCCCCGGTCCCTATTCCGGAACGCAAAGCGGCGATAAAATCGGGGTCCACCGGCCAATTTTCTTTGCCGAGTTTTACCCGAAGTTCGCGGTCTTTTTCCAAACGGCGGAGTTGTTCATCCGCATCGGTTAGTTCGCCAAAACCATTGCTTAACTCCAACCCGCCAATATAACACTCCACCCGCTCAGCATACCGCGGGTCATGATTGCAGAGTCGCGACAGTGAAGCCATCTGGGCCGGGTAGTCGTAGATAAACACCGGGCGCTCCAAACCCAACTTTAGTTCAATTTCATTCAAAAATATTTTGAAAAATAAGTCCTCATAGGCATCATCAGCATCAACTTGATAACCTCGTTCAATTACTAAATCCTTTAAATCTTTTCCGCCCAAGGCGGACAATCCTCCGACATATTCATCCAAATTCACCCCAACATATTTTTGCCAAACTTCTTTCATGCTTATCCTGTCCCATTTTCCAGATATATCAATCTTGTAATCTTTGTACCTCAACTCCTTAATCTTTCCAGTCCAAGGCTGGTTCGCCTCAGGCGAAAATTTTTCTCCCACAAACTTAAACATCTTCTCCGTGTCTTCCATAATCTCCTGATACGTACCCGGCGCGCGATACCATTCGAGCATGGTAAACTCGGTGTTGTGATTGCCGCCAAAACTTTCGTAATCGCGGAAACATTTAGTTAGCTCAAAAATCTTTTCAAAACCGGCGGCTAATAATTTTTTCAAAGCATACTCCGGCGAGGTGTGCAGATAAAATTTTTCGCCTTTACCGTGTGGGTCGTGAATAGTAATCGTGATGGGATTGAGATATGGCTCCTGGCTAGCGTAATGCACCGCGATCGGCGTATCCGTCTCCACAAAGTTTTGCGACCAAAAAAATTCGCGAATGAGGCGAATAATCTCAACGCGCTTTTGGTAGACGGTTTTCAGCCGCTGATTGTTTTTGAGATCAGACCAGGTGGACATAATATATGTGTCATTGCGAGGAAGCCGATTCGCATCGGCTGACGAAGCAATCCCCTGGCTTAAGCACTTCCTAAGCTGGGGGATCGCCACGTCACTTCGTTCCTCGCGATGACAAAATAAAACGATACGCTAATTTTGCGTACCGTCTTTTTGAAAATAGCTGTACAACAAAATTTACCGTGCAACATACCCCATGAGCGAAGCCTGGCGGGCGCGTTTAATCGCGCCGGCGACTTGGCGCTGATGTTTGGCGCAGAGGCCGCTTCTGCGGCGGGGCGCTATCTTCATGTAGGAAGAAACAAAACGGCGCAGGGTGCCAATATCTTTATAATCAACAAGAAGCCTGTTGTTGGTGCAGTAATGACACTCTTTGTTTCTGTCGTCTTGACTGTGTTTAATCATAAATCGCTAATTATCAACAATGTTTTTAAAAGGGAATGTCTTCCACCTTAATTTCTTCTTCCACAACTTCCTCGGCCGGCCCCGTAAAAGGCGTGGCTCCCGGAGTAGCGTAGGTTGCGGGAGAAACTCCCGACTCAACGCCAGCGCCCAGCGGGCGGGCATCAAGCATAATAAAGCTTTCCGCGATAATCTCGGTGCGATAGCGTTTTACGCCGTCTTGTCCGGTCCAATCCCTGGTCTGGATGCGCCCTTCCACGTACACGCGCGAAGCTTTGTGCAGATACTGCCCGGCGGTTTCGGCGAGTTTGGCCCAGGCAACAACATTGTGGAACTCGGTTTGCTTTTGTTTTTGTCCGTTGGCATCAGTCCATTGGCGGCCAGTGGCTACCGAGAAAGAAACAACGGAACGGCCGCTGGGCAGACTTTTGAGCTCTGGGTCGCGAGTAAGACGACCAATGATAGTAGCGCGGTTGAGATCCATAGAGATGCAGTTAGGTTGTGTGATTAAAATTATAATGATGTACGAAATACGAAAACTACGAAATTACGAACTGGTACGAAATGTTTCCCGTATTTCGTACATATATTTATATCCCTGAAATAACGTCGCCGCTCATGAGATCGTCAAGCTTCTTATTTATTTCCTCCAGATCAAGCTTCTCCGCTATTCTGGGAGCCAAGCCTTTATCGCTCTTCTCCTCTTCTCGCGCTCTTTCCCTCACCAATCCTTCTTTCTCTATCGCCGTAGTAATACCAGAGCTGTCCGTAGAGTAGGCAATTTTTTGGCTGGCGGTGAGCTGGGTATTGAAGTGGGTTACCATCGCGCGCAACACATCGCGCATCAGGCCCAATTTATCATGGAGAATTTTGAGCTTTTCCGGAGTGGCGGTGAAGGTAATGGTATAAAAATAACCATAGCGAATTTGGCGGATGGGATAGGCCAAACGATTTTTACCGATGGTGTTTAATTCGGCATTTTCACCATACTCCTTAACTAACGTTAGTATCTCCTCGGAACGGCTGGCGACTTCCTTGTCATCCAAAGTGCCGGGCAGTACCAACAACAACTCGTATTTTTTCATAGAAACTAGTTTTTCCGCACCTTTCCTCCGCCTTCTGGGGAGGAAATGGATTTACCAAGCGCATCCTTCGACAACCAGGAAATTGCTTGGCAAAAGGTACTGGAATAAATAAAGATTTAATCGTGGGCTTATCATAGCATAATGCCGAAAAAAGTCAAATGGTGAGGCCGGAACAGTAATTGACCAAAACTCTCACTTAGCTTAAAATACCATCAATCACCAATCTGCGCCTGCCTGCGGTAGGCCAGGTAATTCGTTTTAATCTGACCCCATCGCGGCGGTGGTATTTCGCACATATTTATGAAACGCCTAGAACTTCTCTTTACCTTTCTTCAGCTCCCTCTTGATTACCTCATGCTGATCTTGGCCGGAGTTACCGCCTATAATCTACGCTTTACCAAGTTCGTTATTTCCATCCGTCCGATTCTGTTTGATCTGCCTTGGTCGCGCTATTGGCCAACGCTTTTAGTCGTGGCTCTCGGCTGGATTGTTATCTTTGCTTTCTCGGGGCTCTACAGCGCCAACCCCAATCGTAAATTCGCCTCTGAACTTACCCGTATTGTGATGGCTTGTTCCACCAGCTTTGCCGCCATTACTATTTACGTTTTTTTCACCCTGCAAAAATTTGACTCCCGATTCCTCGTGCTCACTGGCTGGCTTCTAGCTATGCTGTATGTATTTATAGGGCGCCTAATCATGCGTGGCATTAAAGGTCTCTTGTACCGCGCGGGCATTGGACTCCGCGCGACCGTTATCATCGGGCAGGAATCTGTCGCCAAGATCATCATCGATACCTTAAAAGCCAAGCCATATCTTGGCTACAAGGTAGTTGGCAATTTTGAGCGCTTTACCGGCTTAGCCGAGGACGACATGCGCAAAAAATCACCGGACGAAATTATTTTTACCGATCCCAAAGCCGACGAAGAGGAGGCGTTTAAGGCCATTGATTTCGCCAATCAACATCATGTGGTTTTCAAATACTCGGCCGATCTTTTTGACACTATTTCCACCAACATGGCTGTCTCAACCGTGGCCGGCATTCCGATTATCGAGCTCCGCCGCACCAGGCTCACCGGCTGGGGCAAAATCGCCAAACGCCTGGTTGATATTGTCGGCGCTATTATTTTATTGGTACTTTTGTCTCCGCTATTTTTGATTATTTCTATTATAATTTTATTGGAAACCGGATTGCCGATTATTTACCGCAATGAACGAGTGGGGCAATTTGGAAAAAATTTTTTTACCTTGAAATTTAGATCAATGTATCATAAATATTCCACCGGAGAGCAGTTCGGCGCGGCCGGAAAAAAAGCCTTGCGCGAAGAGGAGAGGCTCATCGAAACGAGCAATGGTAAATCCGGGCCGGTTTATAAAATAAAAAATGACCCGCGCGTAACCTCGGTTGGCGCTTTTTTGCGCCACTGGAGCCTGGATGAGCTCCCGCAATTCTGGAACGTGCTCAAAGGCCAAATGAGTTTGGTTGGTCCGCGCCCGCATCAACCAAGAGAAGTAAATAAATATGAAAAGCGGCACCATGTTCTTTTTGCCATCAAACCAGGGTTAACCGGACTAGCTCAAATTTCCGGTAGGAGCAATCTTACCTTTGAGGAAGAAGCCCGGCTCGACACCTTTTATATTGAAAATTGGAATCTGTTGCTTGATCTCATTGTTTTGATTAAAACGCCGTTTATAGTCTTGAAAAGAAAAGGAGCGTGGTAAGCCGGTGTCCTATGCGCATAGCTTTAGTCCATGATTATCTTTCGCAAGATGGGGGGGCGGAAAGAGTTCTTAAGGCCCTCCATGAAATATGGCCGGAGGCGCCTATTTTTGTTTTATTTCATGATCGGAAAAAAATTACCAACTTTGCCACTGCCGACGTTCGCGAATCTTTCTTAGCCCATCTTCCTTTCGGCAAATCACAGTATCAGTGGTATCTCTCGTGGATGCCGCTCGCGACCGAGAGCTTTGATCTGAAGAATTTTGATGTGGTTATATCTACTTCCAGCGTCTTTGCGAAAGGCGTGATCACGAGTCCCAACACGCTTCATATTTCTTATTGCCATACCCCGCCGCGTTTTCTCTGGGCCGACAACTACCGCTATCTTGAAGATCTCAAATTAAACCGCTTGATTAAATCCCTTTTGCCCCGGCTTATCCATCGTCTGCGTCTCTGGGACAAAATGAGTGTCGACCGAGTCGATCATTTTATCGCCAATTCTAAAACCGTCCAGCAGCGCATTAACAAATACTACCGTCGCGAGAGTGAAGTGATATATCCGCCGGTTGACACGCACCTGTTCCAACCGCAAAAAAATATCGGCGACTACTTTGTGGCTGGCGGACGCTTGGTACCGTATAAGCGCATTGATCTCGTTATCAAAGTATTCAATCGTCTGCGCTACCCGCTAAAAATTTTTGGCACCGGACCGGAACTAGCTACCCTCCAAAACATAGCCAAACCAAATATAGAATTTCTTGGGGCAATTACCGATGAGGCCAAAGCCAAACTTTTGGCCGGCGCCCGGGCGTTTCTCCATCCTCAAGTGGAGGATTTGGGTATCACCGCGGTAGAGGCCATGGCGAGCGGCCGGCCGGTAATCGCCTATCCGGTGGGCGGAGCCACTGAAACTGTGATTGATGGTGTTACCGGCGTCTTCTTCCGCCAGCAATCGTGGGAATCGTTCCTGGATACGGTGCTCAATTTCAATCATGAAAACTGGGACAGCGCTAAGATTAAAGAGTACGCCAGCAAATTCAACGTTGATCTCTTTAAAATTGCGCTAAAACAATCCGTGGATAATCGTTATGAAGAATTTACCCGCGGACTCAACCAGCCGGCACTTATATGATGCGAATCTACCACCGCCACAGCGGGGTCACGCCTCACGGCGGTGACAAATTTCATTCGAATCTATCACCGCCACAGCCCCGCTTAGCGGTGGCCTCACGGCGGTGACCAGTATGCTAATCTACAAACGTGCTTCTTTCGCATATTAGTAGATTCGCATAGCATCCGTAGATTAGCATTGTACCTATGCACATCGGCATTGATCTTCGCGCGCTCATGACCCCAATGCGCACCGGCGTTGGGGAATTTGCCTTTGAGCTCCTCAACGCTCTGTTTGCGATTGACGAAACCAACGATTATTATCTCTTTTATAATTCCTCTGGAGACGTTTCCAAAAATATTCCGCGCTGGAACAAACCAAATGTACACTACGTTTCCACGCGCTGGCCGAATAAGTTGTTAAATGCGTCCTTGTTTTTTCTAAAAAAACCGGTATTAGATAAATCCATAATTGGAAATTTCGACGTATGGTTCTCGCCCAATCTAAATTTCACCGCTCTGACTCCCGGCACCAAGCACATTCTCACTATCCACGATCTCTCATTTGAGTTCTTTCCGGAATTTTTCACTCCGCGCCAGCGCTTTTGGCACCGCCTCGTTAATCCAAAAAAACAATGCGCCGAGGCCGATATTATTTTAACGCCATCGGAAAACACCAAACGCGATCTGGTTGATTATTATAAAATTAATGCGGATAAAATAAAAGTATTATATCCCGGAACAAATTGTCATTTCGAGCAACAGCGAGAAACCTCTTTCCAATCAACTGAAACGCCCAGAGATTCCTCCTTTGACGTCGGAATGACAGAAAAAAAAGACGAGATTAAAAAGAAATACGATTTACCCGATAACTTTATACTTTTCCTTGGAACGATCGAGCCGCGCAAGAATATCATCGGTCTTATTGAAGCCTTTGAACTTGCACATCAAACACCTAATATCCAATATCAAATATCTGATTATCATCTCGTTATCGCTGGCGCCCCGGGTTGGAACAACCAAGCCATCTACGAACGCGCGGCCGCTTCACCACTCCGCGACCACATAAAATTTATTGGCTTTATCAAACCGGAAGAGAAACCGGCGCTCTACGCGGCCGCCTCGCTGTTTGTCTACCCGAGCTTTTTTGAAGGCTTTGGGTTTCCGGTTTTGGAAGCGATGGCTTCCGGAGTACCAGTCGTTACTTCCAATCGCACGTCGCTGCCAGAAATTACCGGCTCGGCCGCCTACTTAGTGAACCCAAACAAGCCTCACGAAATTGCGGAGGGCATAGCACGCCTTCTCAATCACAATCTGTGTAATCCGAGTCACCATCAGCGTAATCTGTGTCAACAAAAAAATGGCCTGGAAGAGGCCAAAAAATTCAATTGGAATCAAACTGCTCACGCCTTTCTCAATCTTTTAAAAAATTAATTATAACCAAGCGCCGAAAACACTACCAAGGCCAAGCTCGCTCCAATTAACCCGACAATGGTAAGCCAGCCGATGACGTTGCCCGGCAGCTTGTTGGTGTACTCACCCATAATCCGCTTATTATTTACAATCAGCATCACAAAAATTAAGATAATCGGCAGGAGCATTCCATTAACATCTTGGGAAAGTATCATAATCTTGACCAGCGAAATCTTCGGCAGGAGAACGATAACGGCCGGTACCGCGATGCTCAACAAAATAATGCTGTAAAAAATCTTCCCGGTCTTCCAGGTGGTATCAAAACCCGCTTCCCAACCAAACGCTTCGCACAAAGCATAGCTCGTAGCGACCGGCAAGATAAACGCGCCGAGCATGGAAGCGGCGAACAATCCAAAGGAAAATAAAATCTGGGCTAAGTGCCCCGCCAAGGGCTCGAGCGCTCGCGCCGCGTCCGGCACGCTCTCAATCCTAATACCATGAGCATAGAGGGTAGCGGCGGTGCTGATGATGATAAAAAAACTCACCACATTCGTGAGCAAAGCCCCAATGTAGACCTCCCCTTTTTCTATTCTATAGTGTTTAATGTCCAGCCCCTTGTCGACCACATATGATTGAATAAAAAATTGCCCCCACGGCGTGATGGTAGTACCAATGAGGGCGATCATCGTAAGCAAAAACGGCGTGGTCCACTCCATGGTCGGTGTCACGAGGCTGCCGAGAGCCTGCTTAAAATCTGGATGAATAACAAACCCATTAATAATATAGACAATGTAGAGCAGCGAAAATATTAAAAATATCTTTTGGGTCGTTTTGAATGATCCTTTGTAAAGAACAAACCATACTATGGCTGCCACGAGCGGAACTATCAAATATTTACTTACCCCAAATAAAGAAAACGCCGCGGCCACGCCGGCAAACTCCGCTGTAATCGTTCCCAAGTTCGCGACGAGAAGCGCCAGCATGGCGAGGGTTGTCCAGCGCACGCCGAAATTTTCGCGAATCACTCCCCCCAGTCCCTGACGCGTGACAAGCCCGATGCGCACGCCAATTTCTTGCGTGATTGCCAATGAAAATGTAACTAAAAAAAGCACCCAGAGCATTTTGAGGCCGAAATGCGCGCCGACAATGGAATAGGTGGTAATACCGCCGGCATCATTATCGGCATTGGCGGCAATGAGGCCCGGGCCGATAACACTTCCCACGGTAAGCGCTCGGAGCCAAAAATGACGAAGTTTTTGCCGCATATGCATTACTTATACTTACAGCTTACTTTGCCTACTCTGCTTATTGCTTATTTATGCTTTTGGCGCGAAGTAACGCATGATATCATCAATCGAAACCACGCCGACAAGTCTACCCTCATCATCAAGCACGGCCGACATATACAAATCGTACTTTGTCATCAAGGTGATGATGTGGCTTACCTGATCGGTAATTTTGAGCGCCGGCAGGTGCGGCTGATGCTTGATAATATCAACCAGATGGTCTTTGCCATCCGCAGTGAGGAGCCGCCGGAGCGACACTGAACCTTGGAATGTCCCTTCAGCATCTATGACATAAACATAGAGGATAGAACGCATGAGCGACGACAAGCGGCGAATCTCCGTAATGGTTTGTTCGACTGTCCAATCGGGCGCGGCCGAAACAAAGTCTGTCGTCATAAGTCCGCCGGCAATATCATCGTCATACCGGATCAATTTTTCGGCTTTTCTAAAGCGAACATTTGTTAATTTGGAAACAAGTTTATTCGCCTCTTCTTTGGGCAGCGCCTTCAAGAGGTCCACGATCTCGTCGGTAGACATGTGGCTCACAATCTGCGCCGCTTGTTCTGGATCCAACTGGTTCACGAGCACTTTCTGGAGCGCCGGGTCAATTTCTTCCATCACCTTGGCGGCGGTTTCCGTGTCCAAGGATTTCACCAGGCGGCTGCCATGCTTGATGCTCAAATCCTCGATAATATTTGCCAAATCGGCCGGATGCAGTCGGACAAGATCTTTAGAAACGGTATCTAATTTTAACATACCCTTCACCGGCTGGGTTTTCCGCCAGTCGATCAAATTAACTTTAAAAAGACCGAGTACATCCAAGGCCGCAATTCCTAGTCGGCGCAGAATTCCTTTAAAGCTGATATCAATGCCGAGCACGCACATTTTGTTTTCAAAAAGCCCCAGGCGCAGATCATTCACCCGCACTACCCGCGCCCCTTCGACATCAACAATTTGCTGATCCAACACATCGCGCACCAAAAAAATATACTCGCCGGACGGCTCCGCTAAAGCAATTGCGGCGCGCGGGCTTTTGAGAGCGATTTCATCACGGCCAATATTTTCTACATATTCATAGGGAACAAAAAAATCCCTCCGGCCGCGTGACTGAACCCAGAGAAAATGGAGTGGCGCGTATGCTCCCGACGCGGGAGTGATAACAATATCTTTAAGACGACCGACTGTTTGGTCGGCGCTATCTTTAATTTTAGTGTGGAGCACCTTGCTTAGGTAAGCCATAGAAACTTGTCTACTCGCTAGTTTACCTAAAAAACCAGTAAAAAACAACCCTTAAAAGAGAAAAGCGTCCCGACTTAGTCGGGACGCTAAAACAATGGCACATTAAAACTTTGGCAGAGAATTGACAGGCTTACGGGGAGCCCAATCGCCACGATAGCTATCCCTAGCTCGGGAAGAATACAAGCCAAAAAACAGCCGAAACTTACTTGTAAAAAATGACACATGATCGTTACCGGCTCCGGATATCTAGACCAGATGAGCTGTCCGGTTTTTATGCCGAGAGCAAAAATGACGAGGTAAAACAATCCAGCGAAAATCGCGGTAAAAAGAACTGGACGGATTCGCCACATCGCCAGCATAAGACCAGCCAAGGCTCCCGTCATTACATGCACCACGTCAACGAGCGCGAGGTTATACGGCATGGATTCTCCCTTCTGGGCCTTCATTGGAAGGCTACTCGATGGCTACAGTTATGGTGCTCTAAAAAATATTTCTTGTCAATTCAAGACACTTTGTAAACCTAACTGACTTCCAGTATACTATCCCTTAGCACAGACTTTCGACTATCACTATGCGTATTGGCATTGATGCCCGGATGTACGGTCCTCGGCAGGGCGGGCTCGGGCGCTATCTTCAACAGCTTATCCTCCAGCTGGAACAAATCGAATCGACTGATGAATTTGTTATTTTTTTGCGTAAAGAAAATTGGGATGATTACACTCCAAAAAATATTAGCTTTAAAAAAGTACTGGCTGATATTCCCTGGTATTCCTGGCGGGAGCAGTTGCAACTACCCGGCATTATCAAAAAAGAAAATGTGAGTCTCATGCATTTCCCGCACTGGAACGTTCCTCTCTTCTACAAAGATCAATTTGTTGTTACCATCCACGATCTCTTGCTGCTGCATTATCCCACCCGCGCGGCCAGCACCTTGGGTCCGATTACTTACTGGTGTAAAAACCTGGCCTACAAATTTGTTCTTCGCCACGCCGTAAAAAAATCAGAACATATTATCGCGGTTAGTGAATTTACTAAGCTTGACCTCCGCAAAACTCTTGGCATCCCGCTCGACAAGATAACGGTTATATATCAAGCGCCGTTCGATAATTTCCAATTTCCAAACAACCAACTGCTAGACACCTACGACATTTCAAAGCCATATGTGTTGTATGTTGGCGTTGCTTACCCGCATAAAAATCTCTCGGGTCTCCTCCGCGCTTGGAAACTATTTGAAGAAAAATATGGCCATGAATGTCAGCTTGTTCTCGTCGGCAAAAACAATTACTTTTATGCGAAACTAAGAACTCTGAACTCTGAACTTCGAACTGCCAATGTTGTTTTTACCGACTTTGTGCCAGACGACAGCTTGCCGGCGCTTTATCAAAATGCCGCCCTCTATGTCAACCCAAGCCTCTACGAGGGCTTTGCTCTGCCAGCGCTTGAAGCCATGAGCCACGGTCTCCCAGTCGCCTCTTCCAACGCCACCTGTTTGCCCGAAGTCTTGGGTAGCGCCGCTCTTTATTTTGATCCTAAAAACTACTCCGAAATGGCAGAAGCGATTCACGAGGGCCTCACCAATGTTCCCCTCCGCACGGCTCTGGTTGCCGAAGGCAGAAAAATCCTCACTCGCTACAGCGCTAAAAAACTTGCCGAAAAGACTTATCACATCTATCAAAAAAACCTCTAAAACAATCCGCTTACTTTGAATTACGGCGGTGGCAAAATTACCAAATACTTCTTTGTTTTGAGTATGAAATAGTGTATAATATCAAAGCAATTAACAGCCTGGGAAACTAGTTTCCAATGAACAAAGACGTCAACAAAAAAATCCAGCTGCGCCGGTGCGCCTCTTGCCAAAAAGTCGGCCATAACAAATCCACCTGCCAAGAACCGGTCTCGCCCGCCATATCTCCTTCAGCCAAGGCGCCCGCCGCCCCGCTGAAATTTTTTGTGCATCATGTTGATCATACAGCAACGCCCTCAACGCATGTTCTCGATCTTAAGCGAGGGACGCAGGGCATTTGGGATACGATACAATCTTCTTCGCCAATCCTTCCCCCGACCTTGTATCACTCGTACCACCAAATTGCCGAGGAGCCCCCGAGCCAACTCACCCCTCCGACCAAACCTTCGCCTAAAGCAACGCCGCTTTTTGCCACACTCAAACCAGCTCAATCCAAAACTTCTAAACCTGACAAAGTTAAACCCAACGAAGCGCCGCGCTTGCCAATTTTTAGATCCTTGCTCAACGAACTCTCCCAAATAAAAAAGGATGTTTTTAAGGTATTCCGGAAAAAACCACGCCATACCTTTGTTGCCGTAGCGAAGCCAGTCCCCCGATGGACATCGGACAGGCAGGCACCCGAATACCTGGCGCAATTCAAAAAAATTCCCCATAAACTGGGTTTGCTGTGGCAATCGTGGCGTTCCAAAATTTCACCGCGACGCCTGGTTTTGTCGGTATTTTTTCTGGCTATTATCGCGGCCGCGCCAAGCTCCGCCAAAAGCTACTATTATAGTTTAAAAACCACTAAAGCCGCGGTGGCGGAAAACAGCGCGGCTGGGTTTGCGGCTCTGGAAGATTCCACAGTCGCTCTAAAACAAGCGGATCTTGCTTCGGCGGAGAAGTCTTCCTTGGTTGCTATCCAAAAATTCAATACGGCCACCACGGCGCTTGAAGCTCACCATCGGCTCCTCCAAACGCTCGCCGCGGCCATGCCGTTTTTAGGCAGTGAATTCGTCAGCAGACAAAAAATTCTTTTAGCCGGGCAAGAGATCGCCACCGGCAACAGCTATATTCTGGATGGGCTTAAAGAAAGCCAAGCGGACACTAAAAAAACACTTACCAAACGCTTGGCCGTCATCTTAGAGCGCTTAGCGGCGGCACTCCCTAACTACACTAAAGCGCTCGAAAATTTGAAGGCGGTAGACAGCGCCGCCCTGCCTCTCAAATACCAAACTCAATTTAATAATTTCCGCGAACTTTTTGCCAATCTCCTTAATGATTTTGGCAATCTCTCCGACGTTGGCAGTTCCCTCCAAGAAATTTTTGGCGGCCAAGGTTTACGGCGCTATTTGCTGGTGTTCCAAAACGAGCATGAACTGCGCCCCACCGGGGGCTTTATGGGCAGCTTGGCTATTCTCGATATAAAGGATGGGGAAATTATCAAGCTGGAAGTACCACCGGGCGGAAGCTATGATTTTCAGGGGCAGCTCAATAAATTTGTGGAACCGCCCAGCCCGCTTCTGCTCGCCGACAAGCGCTGGGAATTCCAAGATGCCAATTGGTTCCCCGATTTCCCAGCCAGCGCCCAAAAAATTCTCTGGTTCTATCAGCACAGCCGGGGTGTTACGGCTGACGGCGTTATCGCCATCAACGGAAGCGTCTTGGCGCGTCTTCTCGAGATTGTCGGACCTATCACCGACGAAAAACGGCAGATCACCTTAACGGCCGACAATGCCTTGCCCACAATCCAACAGGTAGTGGAGGAAGGCCCGGAAAAAAACCTGCGTAAACCCAAACAAATCATCGCCGATCTGGCGCCGCGTTTTGTGGATTTTTTTAAAACCTTGCGCAGTGAAAACATCATGCCGCTTCTAGTTAATTTAAAAGAAGCGCTGGAACAAAAAGAAATTCAGGCTTATTTCACGGACACGCAAACCGAAAATACCATTAAAGCGTTTGGCTGGGGGGGACAGCTACTGCCGACCAAGCTCGCGCAAGATTATATTTTGGTAATCAACACCAACATTCAAGGACAAAAAAGCGATGCCAAAATCAAACAGGCCATCAGCCACCAAGCGCTGGTCCAAGCCGATGGGAGTATTGTAGATACCGTAACTATTACGCGCGAGCATGCCGGAAAACAGAATGAAAAACTATACGGGCAAACCAACATTAACTATCTGCGTGTTTATGTGCCCGTTGGCAGCGAGCTCATCTCGGCGCGCGGCTTTAGCTGGCCCGACGAAAAAAGTTTCCGTGCGCCGGATAAGTGGTATAAAAAAGACGCTTACCTTGCGAGCGTGGAGAGAGAGATCAAAATTGACAGCCAATCTGGCACCAAAATCACCTCCGAGTTTGGTAAAACCGCTTTTGGAAACTGGGTAATTACCGAACCCGGGCAAACGAGCCAGGTGCAATTTTCCTATCGCCTGCCGTTTAAACTTGAATCTGGAGCCGCAACTTATCGAAGCGGCTGGAAAAAAATTATCACCGCTCTCGGAGAACAGCTGGTGGATTATCAGTTGATCGCGCAAAAACAATCCGGCGTAACGAGCGCGTTCGAGAGCCAAGTTATTTTCCCAGATACCTGGTCTCCAATTTGGAAAGACGGCCAAGCCATCACCTTGGCTAAAAATGGCGCGAGTATCGACCAGTTCAGGCTAGACAAAGACACGGTGTGGAGCGTACTCGTGAAAAAAAATAACTAAACGTTTTATTGCTTACTACCATTCTAAAACTATATGCCCGAAGACCAGCCAGTTTTTTCAACCAAACCCGTTGCCTTCGAGCTGCCGAAGCGCCGCTTGAGGAGACGCCGAGTTGCCTCCAGAGCCAGGAAAGCCGCCGGGAGCGGAGACGCGAATCAAAAAAAAATTAATGCCTCTTTAGCCGCTATTTATCAAGACGATAACGGTAAACTACCTGATATGAAAAAAATTGCCATCAAAAAAACGCACCCGCTACTGCGTCTAATCTCCATTATTCTCTTGGGCGGAGCGGCGCTGGCAGCGCTCGCGTGGGCCGGCTGGCTTTTTGTCCCTTCCGCCAATCGTTTTCCAGACAATATGGTTTCACTCGAAATACATGGGCCGGAACAGTTGACTCTCGGCGCTACCAGCACTTACTATGTCGCCTTTAAAAATAATTACGCCAGTGATTTAAAGGAGGTTACGCTCAATATCTATTATCCGGCCGGGTTTGTTTTCGCGAAGAGTTCCCCCGCCGCGAGCAACCTTGGCCACAATGAATGGAAGCTTGGGGCGATTCCTCCCGGTGGCGAGGGGGCTATTACGATCGAAGGACAAAATTATGGTACGCTGAATGAAGAAAAATCATGGCGAATATTTCTCAATTATAAACCGGCTAACTTTAGCTCCGATCTGCAAAAGACTGTTACGCTTAATACCGTCATTGACTTATCTCCCTTGAGCCTTCTTGTGAAAGGGCCGGCCAAAGCTTCGCTCGGCGCTGAAGTGGAATATACCTTTACTGTTAAAAACAACGGCAACTGGACTCCGAGCGCTCTTGAACTCTCGCCGGTACTCCCCGCCAACTTCACTGTTTCGTCTTCTACCCCAGCGCTGGATAAAAACAATCGTTGGTTGTTCAGTCTTTTTTCAACTAACGCCACCGCCACCGCCTCCCTTCCTCTAAAAAATATAACTTTTAAAATAAGAGGCAAATTTGCCGAAACCGACGATAAAACCTCGCCCATCAAAGGCGTCCTTTGGCTACCCAGCGCCCTTTCCGGGCAGAGCTACCGGGCAGAGCCCGCCAAAGAGAACTATCAGATTGCGGTGGCCGAAATTGCCTCGGAGCTTATAAAAAACGACCTTGCCTTTAACTTGGCAATAAACGGTTCGGTCGGAGACTCCGACAGTCAGCCCAATGATATTTTAAATATCACGGTGCACCTAAAAAATACCAGCGCCAAAGACATTAAAAACGCTACGATTGTCCTCGCGCTTGATACTCCCTCGGTAAAGCGACAGAGCGTTTTGAAATGGCCGGAGTTGGCTGATCAATACGATGGCGCTGTTCAGGGCGAGCAGCTTAGCGACGCGGTACGGCGCGGCAGCATCATCTGGACCAGCAAAAAAATTCCCGCTTTAGCCAAGGTAAAATTAAATGACGAAATAAATATCGATGTAAGATTGCCCATCAAAGGCGGCGATGATTTTGATTTAACCACCCTCAAAACTTCAAAAATTTTGGCCGGCGCCAGGGTAACATTCACCGATCAAACTGGCGCCGAGCGTACGCTCAACTCCAACCCCATCACCGTTACCCTGAATTCCGATCTTAAATTTGAAAATCGCGATACTGTCAGCGTCAACCCAGCGGGGCAAGAGCAACACGCTGTTACCTGGGTTCTCACCAACAGCTTCCATGCTTTAAAAAACATTGTGGTCTCCGCCAATGCCTATGGCGATATTTCTTGGAGCCGCGACTCGGTCGCCGCGGGTGAAGTTTCCTTCGCGACGGACACTAAAAAAATAACCTGGAAAATTGCCGAGTTGCCGGAGAGCATAGATGTAGCGAACGCCGCGTTTACCATCACCCTTATTACAAAAAATCCTACGCAAAATACGCTTGTTTCCAAAGTCCATGTGCAAGCTGAAGATGCCGCCACCGGTAAAAAACTGGATTTTCTGGGCGAAGAGGTAGCGCTCACCGCTAATTAATCTCTACAAACTGGCGCACAATTTTTTCCGCTTGCGCCACGTCTGCCCCAGCCAACCAGTGAATGCGCTTGTCACGCTTGAACCAAGTCATCTGTCGTCGCGCGTAATGGCGCGTATCCTGTTTAATGGCCGCGGTTGTCTCTTCTAAAGTTTTCTCTCCGCGCAGATAAAATCCGATCTGTTTATACCCCAGGCTACTCATGCTGGGTAAATTCCAACTATATTTTTGCCGGATGAGCGCCTTAGTTTCTTCCACCCAACCCTGTTCAATAAGTTTGTCGACGCGATTATTAATTCGTTGATACAGATCTTCGGTGGGACGGCAGATGCCGAGTTCAAGCACGTCAAAGAGCGGCGGCGATGCCTTGCGGCCCAGTAGTGTAAATGATTCCCCAGACAAGATAGCAACTTCCAGCGCTCTAATAAGCCGCCGCGGATTTTTGAGATCAATGGTTTTATACGCTTCGGGATCAATTTTCTTTAACCAGGTTTGGAGTTCGAAAAGAGTCTTACTCCCTAGACCGCGCCGAAGCTTTTTGTTCGGCGGCACCTGGGGGATATCCAAATTATCGACCAGCGACCAAATGTATAAACCGGTGCCGCCGACAATAAAAGGAACTTTCCCGCGCGCCACAATATCGTTAATGTGAGCGATCGCCAGGGTTTTAAAATCAGCCACACTCAATTCACTCCCCGGATCAACAATGTCCATACAGTAGTGAGGAACTTCTTCCACCAGATAAGCCCGGCCGGAGCCTACCTTTTCCCATGAACCCAGTGGTTTGCCGGTGCCGATCCGCATTTTTTTAAATACCTGCCGAGAGTCGGCCGAGATGATTTCGGCGCCGTTTCCGCCCAAGGCGAATCCGCCTTGGGCGGAAAATTTTTTGGCCAAAGCTACCCCCAAATCGGTCTTGCCGCTGGCGGTGGGTCCGAGGATAACGATAACTTTTGGCAACGCGCGCGCCATAAAAAACTTGTTAACTAAAGAGTAAAATCTACTCTAATCTGTTTTTGCTAATTCGTCAACGACTTTTGTTAAAATAAAAAGGAATCAAAAAAACTAACCTCATTTCCCGAAAGAGTGCAATATGTACTTGACTAATACATAACCTTGACAAAAAGCTAAAAATATGCTATAATAATTAATGTAAATCGTTAATTTAATCTAAAATTAGCTCAAAATTATCTTCCTTGAGGTCCCTGCCTCAAGGAAAATTAATCAACAACTCTATGCGGGAAGGCGGATTCACACCACAAACACCACAAGAAAAAAGGTGGTTTAAAAAGGGCGAAGAAATGGGTCAACCGCCGACTAAACTGAAGATTGACGAATCTGGCATGCACCAAAAGAAAAAAATGGCCAAAACTCCGGAAGAACAGTTTTTTGGTGACCCAGGCATGAACGACGAAACCAAGGAAAAACCGGGCAAGAAAAAAGCCGCGTAAAAACTCTCTCGTCCATCAATTTTCTATATCCCATGTGAAAATAAAACCCTGCACCAGAGCGGTGCAGGGTTTTGTTTCAAAGAATTTATACCCTAGCTTCTCTCGTCCGTTTCGCGCAGTACTCGCTCCACAAAGGCCTCTTTTGATATTTTGAGCTGCTCTTCTTGCCCCCGCACTCGAATTGTCCATTCGCTACCTTCGAGCTCACGATCGCCCACCACTACAATATAAGGAATTTTTTGGCCAATGGCTTTGCGTATCTTTTTACCGATGGTCTCATCGGCGTCATCTACTGCCACTCGTAAACCTTCCCCATCTAACTCGTCTGCCAATTTTTTCGCTCCCGCTACGTGCTTCACCGAAACCGGGGTCAGCTGAACCTGGACAGGAGCGAGCCAGACCGGGAAAGCGCCGGCGTGATGTTCGATAAGAATAGACAAAAACCGTTCGATGGAACCCATAATCGCCGCGTGAATCATAACAATCCGCTCTTTCTCACCCTGCTCGTTAACACAGGTTAAATCAAAACGTTCGGGCATATTAATATCGAGCTGAATAGTAGCCACCTGCCACTGCCGGCCCAAAGAATCCTTGGCCATAAAATCAATCTTCGGTCCATAAAAAGCCGCTTCACCCACGCCTTCAAAATATTCTACGCCGCGCTCCTTGGCAAGTTCTCTAATCTGCCCTTCCGCGAACTCCCACATGTCGGGCGTGCCCAGATAATTTTCTGGAGTCTTGGGATCGTGCAACGATAAACGCACTTTTAATGGTTCAAATCCAACCGCGAGATAGAAGGTATCGATAATGTCCCAAATTTTCAAAAATTCCTCTTTAACTTGAATCCGACGACAAAAAACATGAGCATCGTCTTGCGTAAACGATCGTAACCGCGATAAACCGTAGAGCTCGCCCGTTTGCTCATCGCGATAACACATGGTGGTTTCCGCGTAACGCTGGGGCAGGTTGCGGTAGCTATGAGCCAGGCGTCCGTAAATCTGGGTGTGATGCGGGCAATTCATCGGCTTCAACGCGAATTCGTGGCCCTCGCGCGATTGCACATGGAATAAATCGTTTTTAAATTTTTGCCAATGTCCGCTCGTTTCGTACAATTCTCTTTTGGTGATATGAGGAATGGTAACCTTGGCATAACCGCGAGCTTTACGCAACGACCAGACAAAATCATCAAGAATAGTGCGTAACAAAGTACCTTTTGGCGTCCAGAGCGGAAGCCCGGCGCCGACCAAATCAGAAAAAGTAAACAAGTCTAATTCTTTACCAAGTTTCCGATGATCTCGCTTCTTGGCCTCTTCAAGCTGGTTAAGGTACACTGCTAACTCTTTGCGCGACGGGAACAACAATCCATAAATACGCGTGAGCATCGGATTCTTCTCGCTCCCTCGCCAATAAGCGCCCGCCACCTTGTGGAGCTTTAGTCCTTCGACGGGAATTTCTTTAGTGTTGCTGACGTGACCGCCGCGGCACAAATCTTTAAACGGCCCGGACTCATAGATGGTGAGATTTTTTCCCTCCCCGGAAAATTCATTGATGAGCTCGAGCTTAAACGGCTGATCTTTTTCTTCCTTTCTAGCTTCCTCCACGGTTACCACGCGGCCATTAAATTCATGGTGGCCACGAATAATCTCTTTCATTTTTTCTTCAATACGCGGCAAATCGACGTCGGAAACGGTTATACCGGAGGGAAACTGAAAATCATAATAAAAACCGTTCTCAATGGTTGGGCCGATTGCCAAATAAGTCCCCGGGTATATGTCGAGAACAGCCGCCGCCAGCATGTGCGCCGCCGAATGGCGAATGTGGTCGAGTTTCTCCTGATCCATAAAATTAAATTACTATAACGTATCCACTATAAATTACAGCACACAAATCTTCTTGTCAATATGATGTATGATTAATGAAAGACGCCCCAATGGGACGTCTCTACAATTTATAATCCGCATCCGTATTATTGCACGTTTTTAACAACCACCCGAATGCGATCGGGCACGGTAGGCGCGCTCGCCACCCAACCCGGAGAAAAATTAACCTGTATGTTAGCTACATGATCCAAGCCCAAAAGATAACGCTCGATTTCGTCTTTTCTCTTTCCCACAAAGTTGCGCGGCAACAATTTTTCCACATTCGCGTCTAATGTTACCACCACGTTTTGGCGCACGGACAACTCGGCTGTTCCTTCTTGAAGATCATAGCTGGCTACGCTTACTTGCGGTTTTTTATCGAGTGCCAAAAAGCGCTCCGACGAAATATCAATTTTGTCGGTAATATCTCGGCTCTCCAGATTGGACAGGTCTTCGGGATTATAGGATACCACAACAATCGCGCTCTCGCCGAAGACGCTAAACTCCGCGACCTCTTTGCCGGCTTTGTGGCTGCTCTCTACCTTTAAATTGGTCACCGCAATGGCTTTGCCATCACCACCATCCGGCAAGGTGGCTACGAATGCCTCTTTTATTTTCTGCTCAAAATCCGCTTCGGCGTTCTTGATGTCGTCGTCGCTCAAGATCCCCACCGTCCGCTCGCCGCCGGACATTTGTTTTTGGCTTTGGGCATAAATAACTTTTTGTTTGACCGGATTTAGCCCCGGAATAGTAAAGCGGCTCGGAGGAACATCGCTGTCCGCTCCCGGCCGATCGGCATAGACCGGCGCTGTTACTTGGCCTTGGGCCGGTACAACCACCGCTTTAGCTAAATGAAACAGCTGGCCGCCATCGGTAAGTACGCGCGTGGTTCGTACCAGTGGCTGATCAATGCCGGTTTTGTTATAGATAGTTACTTCTCCTTCGGCCAAACCCTCCACTCTCTTGTTGCCGGTAGGATGATATTTTTCCGTCCAGCGAAACACGGTGGAGCTCACCGTGCCGGGAATGGCGCTCGAGCTCGCATTTTTACCAACGACATTGACTACCAAATTAATGTCTTTGTTATCTTCTTTAGCGACGATAATTATTTCGACTTTTTTAGATGTGACAAAAATTACAACGCCCAAAAGTACCACCGTTATTATTAAAAAAGACAGGGCGATAAATTTATAAAACCTCACCGGCGGTTCGGGCGGCAGCTTCGTAGCCAAACGATGGGTAATCATAAGTAAAACGCGCTAAAAAATACGGTAACTAACACAGATAGTATATCACAAAATTTAAAATATCTACATTCTCTCTTCGGTAACTCTAAACACTTCATCCACGGTCGTAATTTTATCCAAAGCTTTGAGAAGGCCATCTTGGGCCATAGTAACCATGCCGTTTTTAACGGCGAATTCCTGAATCGAGTATTCGGAAACCTGGCTGCTTAAGATAATTTGTTCAATTTCTTTGCTCATGATAAAAATTTCATAGATGCCGATTCGCCCTTTGTAGCCGAGGCCGCTGCACTCCTCGCAGCCTTTGCCGTGGTAGAAACGCAACTGGCGCAAATCCACATTTTTTTTCTCGGCTTCGGGCAGAGCTTCTAAAACTTTAACCACGCGCTCCATTTTTTCCGGCTCAATGGTTGCTTCCTCTTGGCAGTGTTCGCAGATGCGCCGCACTAAACGCTGACCGATAACAGAGTTTAGAGCCGGCGCCAGAAGAAACGGCTTTACTCCCATCGAAAGGAAGCGGGGGATAGCTCCCGAAGCGCTGTTGGTGTGAATGGTGGAAAGCATTAAGTGGCCGGTGAGCGCCGCTTGGATGGCGATTTCCGCGGTTTCTAAATCGCGAATTTCACCAACCATGCAAATATCCGGATCCTGCCGCAGGATGCTGCGCAGGCCCTTAGCAAAGGTATAATCGTGACTGGGGTCTACTTGGCTTTGGTTGAGGCCTTCCATTTTAATTTCAATCGGGTCTTCCAAGGTAATAATTTTTACGCCCGGTTTGTTGAGCGTCCTCATGATGCCGTACATGGTGGTGGTTTTGCCGGAGCCGGTCGGGCCGGTGGTAATAATCATGCCGTTCGGCCGTTCAATTTCGTGTTTAAGCCGATCGTGCGCTTCGCCGCGCAGCCCCAAATCTTCGAAAGTAACTCCTTTGCTGCCGCTGTGCAAAATTCTCATCACAATACTCTCACCATGAATAGTTGGCATGGTGGAAACGCGAACATCCAGACTTCCCGATGACAGCTGTAAAGTAACGCGCCCATCCTGCGGCCGATCGATGACGTTAATTTTTAAAGCGGCCAAGAGTTTAATTCTAGAAACGAATCGTTTCCATTCTTCCTTAGGAAGCATGGCCACATCGTGAAGCACGCCGTCAACCCGGTAGCGCACGGCAATTCCTTTTTCTTCGGCCTCCACGTGCATATCGGTCGCGTTCACCTTAAGAGCCGACGCCACCATGAGCGTAAGAATATCGCTGATTGAGACCTGCTTGAAAGCGTCTTGAAGACTGGATAAATTGTTAATCCCCGCTTTGTATTTATTTAACTCTTCGTCGGTTATATTAATGTCTTTTGATATCGGCTTAACAATGGGGAGATTGGCGTAAAGTTTTAAAACACGCTCGAGGCTATGCTCGGAGACAATGTAGAGCGCCACCTCCGCGTGGTGGCGTTCGCTTATTTGAAACACCAGCTCTTTTACATTTTCACTGGCCTCAACCGCGCCGAGACGAATTTGCTCCGGAGTAAAAAAGAAACAAACTACCCGTTTTTCTTTGGCTATCTCTTCGGGAATAGCGCGGAGCGCTTCGGACGATACCGGAAACGCGCCAAGATCAAGATAGGGCAGGCCGATGGCGGCCGCCGCCGCCGCCACCTGGACTTCCTTTTCCTGAAGACCAATTTGCTGCATTTTCTGGGTAAATTTTTCCTGGACGCTGTCCTGGCTTACCGGAGGCACCCGGACCGATTTCTGACCTTTTGTCGGCCCGGCGCCGCCGTCTCCTTTTTTAGTTAGATCGCTAATAGATGGAAAATCGGACATATAATAATCTTTTACCTTCTCACAATCTTCTTGGCGTAATGCAACAGTCGGCTTACCACTCCCTCATGGTGCATTTTCATAAACAAATAAATCCAAGCGCTGGTAGTAAACGCGTTGTAGATTCCGCCGATGAAAGCCGTTAAAATAATAAAAAGTACCGAAGAAAAAATAATCCCGATGGTAATAAGCGCGGTGGCGGAAGTTATCCCAGCGATAATTGATAAAACAAATGAAGGAACCAAAGCCAAGGTAGACGCCACAACCAGCCCGGCGATTACGATGGCGTCGCAAAGTACTAATAAAATACTTAATTCTAGCGATACCAAAAGATGATTGGTGAACAATTTTCCTCCTTTAAGAATGGATCGCCACAGGCCACGCTGTTCTTCAACAATATAGCCGGCCGAATAAATCCCCACGGCTACCGTTGCTAACCCCAAAAGTAACCCGCCCGAAAGTATGATGACGGTCCAAACGAAACCGACCTTGGTTTCCGGCGCCAGAGCAAAGCCGACGGCGACGGCCAGAAGCAAAACTCCAAGCGCCGTTCGTTTAAGCATGTTCAGAAATAATAATCTCCAAAAGTGTTTCACTCCTTTGTGCCAAGCTTTCTCCAGATTGGGCACGGGTTTTTTCTTGAGGCTTTCCGCGACGGCGGCAATGAGCGCGCCTTGGGAGGCGACGGCGAGAAACACCACTAAGACCACGAGCGCTAAACCAAGAACCAAAATCCACGCCAGCCACGGCGCGCCCTTCACTTCCATTAGCACCTTCAGTATTTGAGAATAATTCTCGCGCGCCGCGGGATGATTGAGCGCGACAGCGAGATTACCGATAAAGCTATTAATTCCGAATGGGCCAATGAGAACCGAAAGCAAACCAAAAATCCAAAGAATTTTATTGTGCCAGACTAAGTGCCAGGCATGGACTAGCGCTTGGCGATAAGTTGGTTCTAACATAGACACAGATTACCTGGCCTACCGGCCGGCAGGCGCTGATTTTGAAAGGATTACGCAGATTATCCCGATTTTGCGAAATCGATCGCCAATCAATCTGTGCAATCTGTGTATAGTATACCACATTCTTGACTAGCTACCAAGGATGACGTAAGATAAATCAATCATCGGGTAAACCACAACCGCAAGGAGGCCTCATGCCGCCGCCGCAGAACCTGAAAAATCTGTCTGCTGAAGAACTGCTCAAAGAATATACCGACGAGCTTACTCGCTCCATTATCACCCATGGTGATTGGCGGCATCTCGACCAGCTCAAACTCGAGTTGCTCCGACGGATGAGAGAGAGACCGGGCTCGCGATAATTCCGCATCGACCGACGGGGAAGAGGCATAAAATCTGCCACCCCGTCTCCATTCTAAATCACCTTATTCGTAGGATGCTTTAAAATGAGATTTGCTTTGCGCAAAAAACTCTCCTCCGCCTAGGCGGAGGAGATTTTTTTATTCAGTTTGGCTTTTCGGTTTCCGGTTTCACCAGATCCGTTTCTAAAATGTCTTTCTCGGTCCACTGGATATTACTTCCTTCCCAGGTCATTTCTTTAACTTTGATATGTCCTTCTGGATCGGGATTCGGATCCATAATCTCAAAACTTCTTCCGTTCGCTTGCACAAATTCACCTTTATAAAATTTTGGCTGACTTACTTCAGTTAGCGGGTTATCTTGATTTTCTCTTTGCGCTTTCTCTTCCACCATATCACGATTTATCTGGCGTTCGATTGGACTAATCTCACGCTTTCCGGCATTTTCCGCCACATACCCGCCCCACCCACCAGCTGCCTTTATCCTGTCACGTATCAAGGCAATCTGCTCGGGTTTTACACCGGCAGTTTTTGCCCATTCCGGCGCTGGCGCGGAATCGGACCCCCCTGGCGCCCGCCAATCCGCGTGCTCTTGGCCGCTTAATTGTTCTGATTGTCCTCTTGACATAATAATATCTAAAATTAGATTTATCCCCTTATCTCTACTCCGGGACCAGTGGAAACTTTATTAGATGGCCCTAAAATCTCTGCGATTTGGTCTTGTTCAAGCGTCTCTTTCTCGAGCAGCGCCTGTACCATCTTTTCTAGTTTATCACGATTAGACTCAATTGTCTTCTTGGCTACTTTTTCGGCCTCGGCGATAAGACTCCTAATCTCTTGATCAATAATCTCGGCGGTCTTATCGCTGTAGTCGCGCGTTTCGTGAATTTCCCTGCCCAAGAATACCAGCTCTTCATGCTCGCCAAAGGTGCGCGGGCCAAGTGTCGTGCTCATGCCGTAGCGCGTCACCATATCGCGGGCGATTTTGGTGGCGTTTTTGAGGTCGCTCGAAGGGCCGGTAGACACGTTATCATCCCCAAAAATCATTTTCTCTACCACGTATCCACCGAGCGCCATGGCGAGCTCATCTTTAAATTGAGCGAGAGTATGATAATGCTTGTCTTCGGTCGGCATTTTTAGCGTATAGCCGCCGGCCTGCCCGCGCGAGATAATTGAAACCTTGCGCACCGGATCGGAATTGGGTAAGAGGTAACCGACAATCGCGTGTCCGGCTTCGTGGTAGGCGGTTGTTTTTTTATCGAGAACGCTCATAACGCGGCTCTTGCGTTCGGGCCCGAGGAGCACCTTCTCAATGCTCTCAAGAATTTCTTTTTCACCGATTATATTTTGCTCGCGGCGCACCGCTAGAATCGCCGCCTCATTCATTAAGTTGGCGAGATCAGCCCCCGAGAATCCGGGCGTGCGCTCGGCGATTTTGCGGATGCTCACTTCCGGAGCCAAAGGTTTACCTTTGG
Source organism: uncultured Gammaproteobacteria bacterium (assembly GCA_964570525.1). Taxonomy (GTDB): domain Bacteria; phylum Patescibacteriota; class Patescibacteriia; order Magasanikbacterales; family GWA2-37-8; genus CAZMYO01. The sequence goes on from CAZMYO010000062.1 coordinate 46,287, forward strand.
CGTAAATGCCCAAAATCTCTTCTCTGTCTTTTATGTCTGGCAGGTCAATCACGACCCGGCGATCAAAGCGGCCGGGGCGAAGCAGAGCTGGATCCAAAACATCGGGGCGATTGGTGGCGGCCATAACAATAACGCCGTTGTTGGGTTCAAAGCCGTCCATTTCTACTAAAATCTGATTAAGGGTTTGTTCGCGTTCGTCATGTCCGCCGCCAAGCCCGGCGCCGCGGCGACGACCAACCGCGTCAATTTCGTCGATAAAAACAATGGCCGGGGCCGCTTTCTTGGCTTTAGCAAATAAATCACGCACGCGCGAAGCTCCCACCCCCACAAACATCTCCACGAATTCGGAACCGCTCATATGGAAAAATGGCACGTTGGCTTCGCCCGCGACCGCTTTCGCCAAAAGCGTTTTTCCGGTGCCGGGGGCGCCCATCAAGAGCACGCCCTTGGGGACCTTTGCCCCCATTTGAGTAAACTTTTTTTGATCGCGTAAAAATTCCACCACCTCCGCCAGTTCTTCTTTGGCTTCCTTGGCGCCGGCGACATCGGCGAATGTTTTCTGATCCTTGTCTTCCGGCTTCACCTGGCGCGGATTGCTCTGGCCAAAACCCATGGCGCGGTTGTTCGCCCCCTGGATACCGCGGGTCATGAAAAAGAAGAAGACGATAATGATGATAAGAGGGATGAGTCCCGGAAGAATATTCCCCAGCCAGAACTTCCAGGAGTTCTCGTCTTTTACTTCCACCTGCAGGTCTTGGCGCGCCGCGTCGGTTACCCCGTAATTTTTTAAAATGTCGCCAAACGATTCCTGCGCTTCTTTTCTCACCTCCTGGGCGCGAGCTTTTTCATCCTTTAAGGCAACATTAAGAGTGTCTCCTTGCACCACTATCTTTTTAACGGCTCCGGCGTTAATCTCTTCCACTAGTTTACCAACGCCAATCACCTCGGGCTTCGAGCTGGCTCCGCCGCGCCATAAACTCAACGCTCCCGCCACAACCAGCAGGACCGAAAAAATAATCAAAAAATTTTTCAAGAAATTACGCATAGTAATAAAGTCTTAAATGTATTTTACATACTACCTTATTATTGAAAAAAAATCAAGCCTAAACGGCAAAGTTGAAGCGCCTACCAAAAAATCCCGATTTAATCGGGATTTTTTAGAAATGTCCCGATAGCAGCGGCGCGTGTCGGGACGGCACGAAAGGTTGGTTAGAGCTTGCGAATACGGAGCCAAATCGGCTCGGTCGGCTTGCGCGTAAAGCCAATCTGCGGAGTAGGGCTAAAGTGGCGATCAGCGAGTTCAAACCGGACACGCTTTGCTGTTTCGGCAACGAGGAGCGCCATCTCCGTCTCGGCAAATTCCTTGCCAATACAGATACGCGGCCCGCTGCCAAAAGGCATGTGCGCCAGTTTATGCTTCACCGAACCATCTAGAAAACGCTCGGGGTTAAACTCCAGAGGCTTGTCCCACCACCGTTCGTCTGTTCCCAAAAGAAAGATGGGGATGAGAACGATCGATCGTTTGGGGATACGGTAGCCATCCAAGGTGTCTTCTGCCACTACCTCCCTACCCATGAGCCACGCCGTTGGAAACAAACGCATCGTCTCCTTAACCGTGGCGCTAATGAGGCGCATCTCCCGATAGCTTTTGCTCGCGCGCGCTTCCTTCCCCAGTCGCTCCATCCACTCCGGACGGCGCGCCAGTAAGTACCAAAGCCAGGTGAGCGCGATGCCAGTCGTTTCGTGTCCGGCCAGCATGAACGTCTTGATGTTGTCGAGCACCGCTTCGTCCGTCATCCCAGCCTGGAGGAGAGTAGAAATGAGATTTGGGCGTTGCTCTCCGTGGCCGAGCTTAACTTTCTCGGCGACGATAAGCCGACGGCTAACAGTATTAAGCGTTCGTTTGGCGGCCGCCAAACTGCGGTTGGCCGAGGTCGGCAACCAACGCAAGGTGAAGGGGTCGTGCATTCCCGGAAAAATGGCCTCGAGTCCACGATCGGTGGCTTCACCAATCTGTTTGAGCTCGTCGCTAAAGTTAACACCTAAAATGCATTCCCCGAGTATTTGGAGCGTGAATCGCTCCATCGCCTCGCTCATGTTGAGGTTTTCCCCGCGCTCGGCCAGCCGCTCCCATTCTGTTACCGTAGCGTTGACGCACCGCTTCATTATCACGGCCGTTTCCTGGAGGGAACTGCCCCGAAACTGGGGATTCATTGTATCGCGCATGCTTTTCCAGGCCGGGCCGCGTGAAGTCAAGACTCCCCAGCCAACAAGCTCGGCCAGTCGCTTCATACCGAGGGCAATTGGCTGGTACTTGTCGCGCTCGGGTTCTTTTACCAGAACCCGGTGTACGAGCTCCGGGTTAAGGAGCAGAAACGCCGGTGTAAACAGGTTAAAGGCCACCAAATTGGCCGTGCGGCCAAAGCTCGATGCCAGCTCTCGAAGGTATCCTTCCGGATCATTGCGAAAACGGAAAAAACCCATCATTTTAGCCAACCCCCGCGGGCCCGGCGCGACATTTTTCTTATTTCCAAGACTTGGGTGATTCATTGGCCGCTCCTTTTTTTGAGAAAACCTTTTCCTCGCAGCCAACTATACACTATAATCCTTAAAATTAGCAACTGTTAGAACTAAAATCCTACCACGCCATTCACTATATTTTTTCTTCAAACTTTGGATATGTTTACTCTCGCCACAACCAATACTCCCATATCACCTGCTCATGTATTTTTGTGGTATTGCCATGACTTAGTAGTCCAAGATATGATTGAAAACTCTCCTCACTCACTGATGATCTAATGTTCCGCATCATTTGCTGTTTTGTTTTACTATCCGACTTGAGTATGCCACAAAAATATAGATTCCCATATTTTCATCGCTCGTTCGGAAGTGAAAAAAATTTTTTCACTTCTCTCGCTCGCTTGAAAATGATTCGCCCGCCCCAGTTTCCCAGGGCGGGCGTTTTGTTGCGATGGCGAGCCGACCGCGTGCCGCCTAAAGCTTCAGCGGTGGCGCAAGGATCCAAGCGATCCCGACTAAGTCAGGATGCCCAAGTACCCTAGGGCTACTCGCTGACGAAGCCGACGAGGCAGTGCCGACCCCAGTCACCCTCGACCGTGCGGCAGAACAGGTTGCGCCAGTCGGAGTAGGAGCGGCCGCTGAGGAAGAGCACGCTGCCCTGCTGCCGGGAGCCGAGCGCCACGATGGGGTTCTCGCGCTTCTCGCCGGGCAGCTTGATGGCGATGCCCATCGTGTGGCGAGTCTCGATCGTCTTGGGGCGACCGTTCGCCTTGCCCCACGCGCGGACCTCGTCGTCCCCCCACTCGCGGTCGAACCCGACCAGGTCGACCTTCGTCGGCTTGTCGAGCCCCACCCGCTCCTTGGCGAACTGGCGGATGAGATAGCCGAGATCGCGCTCGTTGTCGAACTTGCCGAGGCGGACGGCCTCGGCAAAGTCCGCCGCCGAGTAGGCCGGGACAATGATCGTCTTCACCACCCTGCCGACGAGCGGCGGCGGAGAGGCGGGCTGCTGGCGCACGATCTCCTCGACCGTGAGCTTGCGCTCGCCGCGGAACACCGCACGTGCGATCTCCGAACCACCCACGATATTGAGGAGTGCTTCGGTCTCGCCGAGGGTCCAGTTATTGTACTTTCCCATCGGGTCTCCTTTCAGGCTGAAAGCCCAAAAAGCCTTTTGCCCCTGCCCGGGGCCCAGGTCTCTTGTCTCATGAGAAGAGCTTTTGTACCACTTGCAAACAAATGAAACTAAAGCTTTTCTCAATAATTTTGCTTGATTTATTGGCTAATTATACAAAGAGCTAACGAATTATAATAGCACAAAATAAGAGTTTTGTCGACCGTGTACAGTATCCCCGCACCAGAAGGGTACGGGGATTTCCAAATATTTAATACTTGTGTTTATTCAGCTGCTTTTGTATCCTTGGCCGAAGGTTCTTCGGCGTTTGCCTTTTCGGCGGAAGCTTCCTTCTTTTCGGCCGCCGCCTTGTTGGCAGCCGTGCGTCCGCTTTTGCCTTTAACACCGGCGAGCTTCAAACCCAAACGATGTTCGGCCGGCTCGAGCGAGACGATTTCAAAGTCCAATTCTTGCCCAATTTTAAATTTATCGGCCATATTGTTTATGGGCTGATCGGAAAGCTCGGAGATGTGAGCGAGACCGTGAATGTTTTTATCGAGACCAATCATCAAACCAAACAGTTCGATCTTTAAAATTTTCCCCTTAACCGTATCGCCAACCTTGAATTTTTCTTTTACCGACTTCCAAGGGTCTTCGATGGTACGCTTGATGGAGAGATAAATTTTGGAGTGATCAAGTTGGATAACTTGCGCCTTAACCATGTCGCCTATTTTTAGAACATCTTTAGGATGATCAATTCTTTGCCAGGCGATTTCGGAAATGTGCACCAATCCTTCCAGGCCCTGGCCAAACTTAATAAAGGCTCCAAACGACGTGAGGGCGCTGATCTCGCCTTCCACAACATCACCAATTTTATAGGCTTCAAGCACGGCCTTCTGGGAATCTTCCCACACCGCGCGCTCTGATACGATTAGCTTGTCTTCTTTATCATTAACGTCAATTACCTTTACCTCGAGCTCCTTGCCCACCATTTCTCTAAGTTTTTCAAAGATGCGATTTTTGTCGCCCCCCGCTACGCGCGGATAATTATCCGGGCTAAGTTGCGATACCGGCAAAAATCCGTTCAAGGCTTCTACCTGCATCATCAGGCCGCCTTTGTTGGCCGCGACTATCTTGGCCTTGATGGTTAACCCTTCTTTCATCCACTTTCTCATGTTGTCCCAGGCTCGTTTGTAGCCGGCGATACGGAACGACAATTCCATTTCCCCATTTTCGTTTTCAAGCTCCATTACCGTAGCCTCCACCTCGTCGCCAACCTTCAAACCGGAATACTCGCGCGACTCGGCGAACATCTCTTGGCCGCGCACAACGCCGGTAGTCATTCCTTCAATATCAATATGCACCTCGCCGCGATCAACGGAGATTACTTTTCCTTTCACCACGTCGCCGGCCGCCGGCACATCCATGGCATGCGCTTGGAAGAGTGATTTAAAATCTTGTGTCTTAGTGTCTGTCATATAAATAGGAATATCCCGACTTAGTCGGGATTGTTACTCCCAACGAAATATACCGCGTCTTTAACTTGTACATTTCGAGCGAGTAACAAAAAAATTCTGCTTATCCCTCCCGACTTAGTCGAGACAGGTGCCTCTCTCTAGAGTGGAGAGGCTTGGATGTGTAAAATGTAGTGATTTGATTCTACCCCAAAGCGCTAAATATGTCAACCCCGCGCCAAAAGCGCCACCCTTTTCTAGATTTCGTAAAATTTAACAAATGAATGTTAAAACAGTATCAGATTTATTTGAGATTTAAGTTTAGGCGGCGTGTTGCCGAGAGAGCTCCGCCTGGCGCGCGGAAAATTCGGGAATAACTTCGGCCACGAGCTTCCAGAAACGCCGGGAATGGTTCATCTCCTTAAGGTGGCAAAGCTCGTGCACCACCACGTAATCCACCAGGTGATTGGGAAGAAAAAAAAGTTTATAGTTAAAATTTAAATTCCCGCGGCGCGAGCAACTGCCCCAGCGGGTTTTTTGATTCCGGATAGAAATTTTTTGGTAGCTAAATTGATAGTGCCGGTTATGCTCGGTGATTTTTTGGATAATATGAAGACGAGCGCGGGAGCGATGATTGAGATAATGCTCGCGGTTAGGCGCAAATAATTCCCGGCCGGATATAGTTTTAAACCGCGCAACTTTCTCCAATATCCAGCCGGCTTTTTGCCTTATAAACGATTCAGCCTCCGACCACGTTACCCAGCGCGGAATAGTTAACGACACCTCGGCGGCGCAATTTACGGTGAGGCGCAGACGCTTGGCTTTGGGGTGGCGGCGAACGGTGTATGATATTTCTTTTTTATTGAGGGTAATTTTTTTCAGCATAACTACTTCATTGTAACAGTCGCGGCAATTTGCTACAATAGAAACGAGTTTGTAATTATGTCAGGCCTCGCAATCCCGACTTAGTCGGGATTAACTCACCCTTAGAAATTATCGCTTAGTATGATTTCTATCCCGCTCTACCTTCCTCTCTTTGTTTACCTCTTTTTTCTATTGATCTTTGTGGTATTTTTTTTGGTGAATGTTTGGCACTTGGCGGAAACCGGAACCTTTACCTTCGTGAGTTTTTTAGCAACCTTTTTCTGCCTGGCCCTCACCACACTCGCCCTCTGGGCTACCTGGCAACTCCTTCAAAATGTCGGTTGGCAGGAGCCGGTTACCCTCTGGAATTCCGCCTGGCTCGGCAGTATTTTTTCTGTCTCGCCTTCTTCATTTTGAACCCACCCAGATTTTCGGATATTGTTTCTAAATATACCGGTATGCATCTTACTCAATTCATTCATCAAAAATCGTACGAGCGTATTATTTACCAAATGCGCCGGCACCCCATAACCTTTGTTCCGGCCGCGCTTGGGTTTTTTCTTTTATTGGCTATTCCGGTGGTTTTGTATTGGTTCACTGGCAGGCTCTTCCCCACCTTGTTAAGCGGATCGGTTGCCTACCCCCTCTTAGCGCTTCTCGGCAGTCTCTTTTATCTTTTTTCCATTTTATTTTTCTATACTTATTTTATAACTTTTTATTTGGATCTTTTGATTGTCACCAACGACCGGCTTCTCCACATTGAACAAGAAGGCCTGTTCGCCCGCACCATCTCCGAGCTCGATCTCTACCGAATTCAAGATATCACCTCCGAAATTAAAGGGGTTTTCCCATCGCTGTTTGGCTACGGCAATCTTCTCATTCAAACGGCCGGAGCGGTGGAAGAGTTTAAAATCACAAACATCGCGCATCCGGAAAATTTGCGCCAAGAGATTCTTGATTTGGCGGAAGAAGATCGCAAATACCACGCGCAAACGACAAACCCATAATAAAATCCCCCGCCTAGGCGAGGGATTTTGTTTTATTCTGATTTTTTATCGTCTTCATGCGCTGGCAGTGCCGGAACCTCCGGCTTACCGGTCAGCTGTGGCGGGGTGTCTGCTTCCGATAACTCTTTTGTACGCGGGCCAAATAGTTTGGCAATGGCCGCCTGACCTTTTTCGGTAAATCCTTCATTAAATCTGCGTTTTTTCCTTACTGCATCTTCGTTCATGTCGTAGTCTCTCTGTCTTACAAGGGGATAAAATATATTAAATAGAAATTTTGTTTCTCGTTCTGACAATTTTTCACCGTCTACAGTGCCCCCACCATGTCGCCAGATTTTAAGCTTAACTCCATTAAACTTACCTTCAACGTTGCCGTAATCCGTTATTTGTAGGTCTCTGACATGTTCGGCTAACGCCTCTTCGTGGGAAATATCTAATCCTGCCACCTCTTTAGGCTTAGCTTTAGGCTTAGCTCTTCTTGAAAAAAGTTTTTTATACCAACTTTTTTTTATCCATTCTATCTCGTTCTCCTTGTTTCTTAATTGTGCTTCTTCAGAGGCTATGCGATCGCTTTCTAGGGCCGATTTGCGAACAAAAGATCCGCCTTTGTCTTTCACGTGACGAGCGGGGTCAAAAGGTTCTTTTTCCGCGGGATGTCTGTAGGGCATATGGTATGAAATAATTTACGGTGGGTAGAGACGTCCACCTAGGCGGACGTCTCTACAATTTAATATATCAAACTAACGGCACGTTGTCTAGCATTAGACAAACATTTCATCCTCAAACCATTTAGTAGGGTTTTCCAGAATATATTGGCGTATTTTTTCTAGCGAACGATCGTCATGAATGATGTGGTCGTGGAAACGCGATTGCCAGGCGAAATTAGAAATATTTAATTCTTTAACAACCCTACGCGCCACCGCGCCCTTAAAACCACGGACTATTGATGATAAATTATTCCGTTGAGGACCAAAGGTATTTTTATAATTCATCTCGCGTTGTAGAGACGCATTGCAATGCGTCTCTACGGCCTGGTTGTCCAACGCTATTATCACATGTACATGATTCGGCATAATAACCCATTCGTCGATGTTAACATTCGGCCTGATTTCACCTGTTTTTAATAATTCTTCTTTAACAATCTCGCCAATTCCCGATAATTCCATTGCACCCTCTTTCACCTCTCCAAAATATTTCTCTCTGCCTCTGGTGCAAATCGTCACAAAATATAATCCCGTCTGGCTATAATCGTATCCAACCATTCGCGCCGACTGGATTCGATAGATATTTTTAAATTTTGGGTCAGGGTCAGCCTCTTGCATGATAGTAGAGATGTATGGTGTAGAGACGCATTGCAATGCGTCTCTACAACGATGTTACAACGGTATGCGTTATTGTTTTTAATAAATCTTCTCCACCTCTACCCCGGTGTAATAGTACTTTAAAATCTCTTCGTAGGTCCAACCGTCTTTCTTCGCGTGCTGCATGGCGTCACGATTGCTCATGCCGATGCCGTGGCCAGACATTTTTTTACCTTTATCATAGACTGCCGGGACGCTTTGGAGCCAGGGGCGATCGGCGCCGCCGGGTGTATTTTTCCAGTTCTTGGTTTGGCCGTTCGAGTGGCTAAAATAGGGGGTAACTACCGGATTCCCCTGGTAGGTAACCATCTCTCCGGCCGTAGCCGCGGCGGCCAGGGCGACCTGCGGCATGTAACCTTCGGAATTGTACCCGAGGTAGAGCTGGTCAACGGTTGTGGCATAGACATCAAACATGCGTTTTTCGGTTGGTGGCAGTTTGCTGATATGGGAGTAGGCGTAAGACCGCGCGGCAATGAGAAGCGCTTTTAGGTATTCCGCTGGCGCGTCGTTCGCGCTTTCGGCAATGCCGGCGACGTAGGCATCGAGCGGGAGCTCGTTAATAATATAGGAGGCTCTGCTTTTTGGCGAGTAACGAAATTCCAGGGCGCCGCGATAGGCGTTAAAATTTATCTTCTTTCGGCCGGCCACCGGCCGATAGTAGCTCGTGATGGTAAAAAAATTTTCCGCGTCCTCTGGTACCAGCCGGATATAGCCCTCCGAACCGAAAAAGAGGTTTTCGCTTTTGAAATTATATCTTCCGTTAGTATAGGCAAGTGTCGCCTCCTCACTTTTTGGCAGCCTACCCTGGTACTTTTCACCGCTATATACTTCGTAGGGAAATTCAGAGGTAAACGTAACCGCGTCTTTAATTTTATATAATCCCACGCGGATGGTTGGCGAGGGTTTAAGCGCCCTTGGCGGTAGCGTCGGGGTTGCCGGCTCCTCCTGACTGCTAGAGGCGACTATGGTTGTTGTGGCCACTACGGGAAGAGAGAGTGAACTTGTAACCACCTGGGCCAAGGCTGGATTTACTCCAACAACAAAAAGGCTCACGAGGCTCAAAAAACCTTTAAATTTGGAGATTTTTGAAACGATATTCATAAGCAAAGCTTGTCCCGATCCCGAAGGATCGAGGATCCCGACTCGCCGTCGGGAAAAGTCGGGCTTCAGTATAACACAATCAATCTATCGAAGGAAGACGGCGGGTGTGCTATAATTTAAGTATTAAGCAGAATAAGCAGGGTAAGTTTATAAGCCTGTTGCTTAATCTGCCTACTCTGCTTACAAACTTACAGCTTCTATTCCCATGTCTCTCACGCGCACTATCGCTCATAATACCATCCTCCAAATACTTGGCAAGGGTATGAGTACTATCCTTGGCCTCGCGGCGGTTGCGATTATGACTCGCTCTTTGGGTGTGGAAAAGTTTGGTTGGTATATCACCGCTACCGGATTTCTCCAGTTTGTTGGCATCATTAGCGACTTTGGTTTCACCGTTACCACCTCGAACATGCTCGCGGAGCCGGCGTTTGATAAAGAAAGACTCTTAAATACAATTTTTACTTGGCGATTTTTGACCGCCCTTATTTTCCAGGGTCTGGCGCCGTTGATAATTCTTCTGTTTCCGTATCCCCGAGAGATCAAACTGGCGGTGGCGATCATTTCTGTTTCCTTTTTTGCCGCCGCTCTACAACAGGTATTTATTGGACATTATCGCGCTCGGCTTAAATTGGCGGTAGTTGCGTGGGGAGAAATTATCGGACGAATTGTTTTGGTGGCCGGGGTGGCGCTCCTTGCGGAACGCAGTGCCGGATTTTTGCCAATGATGGCGACCATTACGTTAGCATCACTGGCATCGACGGCGTACCTCTGGTCAAAAATCGGAGCGCTCAAACTCTGTCTCGATCGCGCTATTTCCCGCGCGCTCTTCCATAAGATGTGGCCGACGGCGCTCTCCGTTATCTTCAATGCTTTTTACCTTCAAGCCGACCGCGTAATTCTGCCGCTCTATGTTTCGCAAGCAGAAGTTGGGCTTTACGGCGCGGCCTACCGAGTGCTAGATATCGCGATTCAAATCGCGGCGATTGTAATGGGCCTTATTATGCCGCTTATCACCTACGCTTGGTCGCGTAATCTTAAAGAAGAATTTGTTAGGCGCTACCAGCTTGGTTTTGATCTTTTAGCTCTAGTACTTCTCCCCATGATCGCCGGCCTTGTGGCCCTGGCCCAGCCGATTATGCATTTTGTCGCCGGAGAAAATTTTTCGGCCGCCGGGGAACTGTTAAAATGGCTGGGTCTCTCTATTTTCGGCACTTGCTTTGGCATGGTCTTCGGGCACGTCGCCCTGGCCATCAATCGCCAGCGGCAAGCGCTGTGGATTTATTTTTCGGACGCGGCATTGAGCCTTATCGGCTACTTTATTTTTATCCCCCGCTACGGCTTTTGGGGGGCGGTCGGAGTCACTATTTTTTCCGAATTTTATGCTGGACTCACGCTGACGTTACTCGTCGTTTACTATACCAAGGAAGCTCCGCGGCTCGGCGCTTTTATAAAAATGATTGCCGCGAGTACGCTCATGGGCGTTCTCGTCGCTTGGATTCAACCTCTCAACATCCTACTATCGGTCGCGTTGGGAGCCGTAGTGTATGGAATTTTGGTTATGGCTTTGCGCGTTATTTCACTTACTACCATTAAAGACACGCTGCAATTCCAAAAATTTGCTCCCTCGCCGGAAAAATGATATTATAAATTCAAGCTTTGCTTATACTGTCTGTGGTAACCAATGCGCATCCTATGGATTTCTCTAAAGTTCGCGTTATCATATTCTCCATTCTGCTCGGGGCGGTTAGTATTTTTTTTCTCTACGTTGTTAGACCCCTCTTTTATCCCATCTTTTGGGCGGCCGTAATTGCCAGTATCGCCTATCCGCTTTACGTTCGCCTAAAAAGTAAAATTAAATACGCCAACCTTAGCGCCGCCATTATTCTTCTCGCTACGACGCTTGTTATTATCGTGCCGGTAGTCTTTATTGGCAGTTTGCTGGTGAAAGAAACGATTGAGCTCTACGGAGAGCTGGGTGATAAGGGCGGGCAGATAAGCGGCGGTGTCCAGGCCGCTGTTAATTGGATAAAGCATAGCTCACTTGGAGAACTTACCATTGATGAAAATTTTTGGATAGAAAAAGTATCAGAGGTTGCCACTTTAGCCACCAACCTCTTGCTCTCGGGCATACGAAGCTTTACCGAAAACTCCCTTACCTTCCTCTTGATGTTTGTCATCATGCTGTATGCCTTATTTTACTTTATCCGGGACGGAGCCAAAATTTTGCGTAAAGCAATGCGCTTATTTCCGCTGGGTGACAAGCATGAAGTAATGTTTTATAACAAATTTACCTCCGCGGCGCGGGCGGCGATTAAGGGAACTTTGGTTATAGGTTTGGTGCAGGGGGGGCTCGGCACGCTTCTCTTTTTTGCCGTAGGAATTAAGGGCGCTCTAATTTGGGGCACCGCCATGATGTTGTTCTCCATTCTCATTGGCGCGTACTTTATCTGGGTTCCGGCCGGACTCATCATGCTCGCGCTCGGCCACACCTGGCAGGGGGTTTTAATTTTCGCCGTCGGAATTCTCATTATCAGCACAATTGACAACCTGCTTCGGCCGATGCTCATTGGCCGCGATATCCAAATGCATCCGTTACTTATCTTTCTCTCTACCTTGGGCGGCGCCTTGGTTTTTGGCCTCTCCGGTTTCGTAATCGGCCCGGTAATTACCGCGCTCCTTATTTCTTTTTGGGAAATGTACGAACATTATTATAAGCAGGAGTTGTCGCATGATTGAATCCACGGTCTATGTTGGCAGGTTTTGTTAAGATTAAATTTTTTTTTATTTCTCCGTGGTTTTCGCGCGCCATTATTATAGTGGCGCTTTTGTTTTGGTACGGATTTTTCCTTTTTCATCCGATTGATTTGATTCCGGCCGATTTGGGGCGGCACCTTAAAAACGGAGAACTGATTTTCTCCGATTCCAGAACGTTCAAGGCGCTCACCCATACTAATTTATACTCGGCCAATTTTGCCGACTTTCCTTTTATTAATCACCACTGGGGCAGCGGCGTTATCTTCTTGGGCTTATATCGCTTGGGTAGCTTTGCTTTGCTCTCTGTTTTTTTTATCGTCGTGAGTTTGGCGGCTCTGGTTTTTGTTTTTGACGCGGCGCGTAAAGCGGCCGGTCTTTACCCGGCAACCCTTGTCGCTATTTTTCTGATTCCGCTACTCGCGGAGAGAACCGAAGCGCGGCCGGAAGTATTTACTTATTTATTCGCCGCTGTTTTCTGGTGGATTCTCTGGCATTACCGTAATGGCAGGTTTACGGCGCGCGCCCTTTGGCTACTCCCGTTTATCCAGCTCCTCTGGGTCAACCTCCATATCTATTTCTTCGTTGGGCCGCTTCTTATCGGTATTTTTTGGTTGGACGCGCTTGTTAGCAAAGAAAAAAATAGACAGCGGATGAAAGAACTCGCGCTGGCCTTGGCCGTTGCTGCTCTCATAAATCTCGCTAACCCGAATGGCCTGGCCGGAGTTTTGTATCCTTTGCGCATTTTTGGCAATTACGGTTTCCAGGTAGCGGAAAACCAGTCGGTTGTCACTACCGGCGCGCGCGATCCGCTCTATGCTAATTTGCTTGTTTTCAAACTTGCCTTTTTTGCCCTCCTCGGCGCTTTCGTTGTCGCCTTTTTAAAACGGCGGCGGCAGTTTCCCGTTGGCTACTTTTTACTGATGATTTTAGTAAGCGTTCTGGCCTGGCGATCGGTGCGCAACCTAACTTTATTCGCGCTTTTGGCCTTACCGGTTGGCGCCGAACTAATCAGGCTTTTACTCCCCAAACCACCGCCGCTCAAGCATCGCTCGGCCAGGCTGGTTTGTTTGGTTGCGATGGTCGTTATAGCCACGATATGGATCAGCCGAGCGCGTATTATAGAAACAGCTAAAATGGCGGGGCTTGGTCTGCGCCCGGGCAACCGCGCGGCAGCTGATTTTATTTTGAAAAACAACCTCAACGGGCCGCTCTTTAATGACTTTGATATCGGCGGTTACGCCATTTTCTATTTGTACCCGCGCTGGCGTCCCTTTGCCGACAATCGCCCCGAAGCCTACCCCGCAACCTTCTTTACCGAAACCTATGTGCCGATGCAGACGGATGAAAAAGTGTGGCAGGCGAAGGAAAAAGAATACGGCTTTAATCTTTTACTTTACTCGTTTCAAGATCGCGCTCCGTGGGCGGTGCCTTTTATTGTTCGGCGTCTCCTCGACCCCAGCTGGGCGCCGGTCTTTGCCGATCAGTACGCGATTATTTTTCTAAAGCGGAACGAGCAAAACGCCGAACTGATTAAGAATTACGAAATTCCGAGAGACCGGTTTGGTTTGCAGAAAATAAAATAAAGATACTCTTAAAGAAAATCTCTGCCGTCCCTTTATTGAGTTTCTATAAGTCGGAATCTAAAATTGTTAACTTTTTCTAGAGTTGTAATAGTCAAAGCAACCGAAAGGTTTGAAGTATTTTTTAGAAATACCTGATCCCCATATTGTTTTTGTATGGGGGTCAGAAACTCATCACCCCAAGAAGGTGAGAATGTATTCATACCAGAAAAATCAATAATCAACTGTTCGCCTTCTTTTAATTCTGATAGCGTAGGCAAGAATGCTAAGTAGGCCTCTTTACCGGCTTGCCGAGAGGTTAAAACATTACCAAATTTTTTCATGAATACATTCATATAATTTTATGGCTTTAATTGTGTTAAAATTCTATCATGGATAAGCACCCGCGAATAGGCACGTCAGCCTCATTTATAGTGAAGCTTGATTTGCCTTTTTTTATTTCAAGCACAGAATTACCCGATTGGAAAAAAAGATTCGCTTTTGCTTGCATAATGGCATCTCTGACATATTTCAAACCATTACCCCGATGTTCAGGAGCCCGGCCAGTAACGAATTCTGTGAAGGCAACATGTAGGGCCTCCTTATCATTCTTAAGGCCAGGTCTTATCCGGCGCAATGTTGTCAATACACCAACGCCACGATCGGCGAGCACAATTCGGCGCTTGCCTAAATCGTAAGCAAAGAATGTACCCATAATATCAGGCCAATTACCGAGGTTGTGATCAAAAGAATTGTTTCCAATTTCACCTGCCGCAGAAGAAACTAACGAATTGATACCTTCAAGGGTTGATTCGGCATTTAATTCATTCGCCATTCTTTCGTGCCGGGCTTTAAACCTATCGCTTGTGGAGCAATAAAAATCTTGCTGTGGCATAAAAGGATCCGTAGCGCTGGCCCACTCTTGAGCAAGTCTAAAGATACCCTTTGTTTTTCTTTCCAGATCAGACAATGAGTAATAGCGATGACCTCCTGGCGAACGAAAGGTGGCCCTAAAAGACCCGCTGTTATCCCATCTTCGGAGTGTTGCTTCTGATAAACCAAGGTGCCGAGCAGCATCCTTAATGGAAAGAAGGTTTTTGTTTAAATTATGCATATTTAGACTTAAGATAATTATACATAAGTTATACAAATTTGTCAAATCTATACAAATCTATACATTAATGCGAATTCTGTCAAACAAGGCTTAAAAATTAACCGACCTCGCCTCAAAACCACGCTTTTCCGCTAAAAATAGCCAAATTCTCATAGTCAACCTTTTGTGACCATGATTCTTAGTTTTTTTTCAAGGAAGAGGGGGAAAGGCCCCCTACCACCTTTGGTTAAAATCCCTTCCTCCATAATTAAAATAATTCCGCTCGCCAAAATGGCGAGCGGAATTATTTTGTTGCGGGGGTGGGATTTGAACCCACGACCTGGTGGTTATGAGCCACCCGAGCTGCCAGGCTGCTCTACCCCGCTGTGATAGTCTAAAGTCTTTAAAGTCGTAAAGTCGAAAGTCGTGACTTTATAGACTTTATGACTTTACGGACTTTCGACTTCGGGAGCGGTAGACCGGATTCGAACCGGCGACCTTCTCCTTGGCAAGGAGACGTTCTAGCCAACTGAACTACTACCGCGTGTCTTGAGTTTTTACCTTTGTAGATGTTCTAGCCAATCCCGATTTTGCTATGGCGCAAAATCGAGGATCCTCGATCCCGACTTAGTCGGGATCGGGACTGAACTACTGCCGCGCCCTTCGCTTTGGCTTGGACCAAAGCTTCGACATGTAAACGTGTATTTTTAACCCTTAACAGTAGCTACCATTATATCTAGATTAGGTTTTTTTGTCAATCATTTTCCTCGGCCTTGATGTAATCTCAAGCATATTCTATAATTGGCAGTGAGGCCGCAACGGAAGCTTGCTTACACCGCTATACTTATGTTTACTAAAAAAATACTGGTGATGCTCGGGGGAATTATCCTCGGTTTTTTTGCAGTCGGCTTATTCGTCGGTCGAGCGCTCTATCACGTTCCCGGAATTGGATTTAAACAGATTAGAGAAGGAGCTTATAACCAGGGTAAATATGAATTTATTAATCCTCTCTTGGGCTGTGAGGTGGCAGAACAGAAAGAGGTTTCCGAATTTATGCCTTTAAAAAATAAGATTTTGAATCTTATCAAAGAAAAAACTAGCCAAGGTGACGCCACTGCTATTTCGGTCTATTTTGACCGACGCGACGGTCGCTGGTTGAGCGTTAACGGCAGGGAAAAATATTTCCCCGCCAGCCTCATGAAGGTGCCGACAATGATGGCTTTCTTTAAACTTGCCGAAACACATCCGGAAATACTTCAAAAATCAGTTGTCTATCAGAGCGCTTCCGATCTTAATCAGATAGAGTATTTTAAATCGGAAAAAACGCTGGAGGTGAACCGCCGCTACACGATTGAAGAATTGATTGAGCGAATGATTGTTTATTCTGACAATAACACTCTACCTTTGCTGCTTAACAATATAGACGAGAATGCCTTTGAGGATGTCTTCACCGATCTTGGGCTCAAGCTTCCCAAGGACAATAAAGAAGATTTAAATGATTATATAATCGTGAAATCATACGCAAATTTTTTCCGTGTTCTCTACAACGCGTCCTATCTGACACGGACAATGTCGGAGAAAGCTTTAAAACTTTTAAGCAAGCCGTACTTTAAACAAGGCCTTATGGCCGGAGTACCCGATACTATCACCGTGGCGAAAAAATTCGGTGAGCGTAGTTTTAGCGATCGATCCGATAATCCCAATAGTATTAAAGAGCTTCATGATTGCGGAATCGTGTACTATCCGGAACACCCCTACCTTCTCTGTGTTATGACCAAGGGAAAAGACTTTAAAAAGCTCGCTAAAAGCATTGCCGACATCTCGCGCTTAGTTTACGAAACCGTTGATAGCGAGGTAATGAAAAAACCCTAGATTTTTGCTGACGAAAGCGCGCCAGCGCTTTTGGTGCGGGGTTGACTTCGCCACAACGATTTACTATACTCTTTAGTACGATTTCTGCCGATTTTGTTGAAGCGAAACTTCACGACAAAATCGAGCATCCCGGACTCACCGTCGGGATAAACTTACAATCCAGACAACACAATGCGGGTATCATATAACGGCTATTATGGAGGTTTTCCAAACCTTACACGCGGGTTCGACTCCCGCTACCCGCTCTAAAATTTCTGAAAACAAAAATGGTTTGGCTTGTAAAGTCAGTTTGACATATTGATACAGCTCGCGTTACAATGGAATCAACCTTCTTTATGTATGAAAGAAATGATTTCAAATCGGGTTTACGAATTACGTTCAAAGGCCAGCATTACCCAAGAAG
>CAZMYO010000063.1:0-10101 GCA_964570525.1 uncultured Gammaproteobacteria bacterium
AGAGCAAAACAAAAAACAAACAAAAAATCAGCGTTTCTGCTGTCTTTTACCTCAAATCTTATGGATTCTTTGATTAAAAATTTTTCTTTTCTTCTTTCTCCTAAAACATGGTTCCCGCCAGAGGCGGGCAGGCGAGCCGACCCGCGCTTCGCCAAAGCTTCAGCGAGGCGAGTGTTTTTCTCCGAGTTCTTTTGCGGTTTTGAGCGGTGCGGCTCCGCCGCCTTTCCGTCCGCCAGCTGGCGGATTCGCGGGGGGACTTCCTCGTCCGCGACAGCAGTCGGGACGAAATGCGTTCGGACTATCTTTAATATTCTTTCTGGTGCCCAGGAGAAGAGTCGAACTTCCATTCCCTTGCGGGAGCTACCACCTCAAGGTAGTGCGTCTACCAATTTCGCCACCTGGGCGTGATTCAAAATTTCCTATTCCTTCCCACAATCATTTCTACCTTGCCGTGCGCCAACTTTATTTTTACTTTTATCTCGCGGGTTGTTTTTCCATCGGCTTCAACGGTAAATGGTTCTTCCCCTTTTATCTCCATTTCTTCAAAGGGAAAAATGCTGGGATCCTCGTAGGTATACCCCCACCAGCGCTTCTTTGTCAAGGGACGGAGATACGCTTCGAGCTTGCCATCCTGCGGATGCACCATCTGTGTCTCCGGGTCATGTTTGTCTTTTTTCCAATAAAACGGCTGGAGGTTACACACCACCACTTCCATCCGGTCATTCGCCGTCACCCTAAAACGTTCGTCATAGATTACCTCCACTTTTGCCGGCGGCACATGCAATTGAGCGACAAAATAACGGTTGTTCATCCAGCCAATATCCAAGCGCTCGAGGCGCCGCCGCGACAGCGCTTCACAGGCCGGGAGGCCAATAGGTATGCCGAGCACTTCGGCGATGGTGTTGTTTGGCCCGACTGGTAAAAAACCAAAAGTGCACTCGCAGGTGGCGGCGCGCGACAATACATGGCCAAAGGTCTGGTCGTTGCCGACAATTACAATCGTTTTAGCGCCACGCTTTATTTCATCATCAATAATCGGTTTGGCGTCGATATAGCTGTTAAGGCGCAAAATCTTTCCGGCAATCCCGTAGTCGGTGAGACTAACTTCCATGGCTTTAACAACCGAAGAATGTTTTTTTTCACGTAAAAAATTGTCGTAAATATAGACATACATAGCCAGTCGTGAAGAAGGAGGGAATCTCTAGGCTTGCGCTACGAGGGAGAGCTCGTCTGCTTTTTTTACCGAGGCCGAGCGGCCCGGCCGCGCCAGTTTGGTTTCCGTTGTTTCGAGCCCCGGCATCATCACCTTGCCGGAGATAAGCGCCCCGGCTGCCACCACCAAAACTTTCGCTTCAATATCTCCCATAATCCTGGCCGTGGAGGTAAGCTCAAGAGATTCTTTAATTTTAATATTTCCCTTGACCTCGCCGGCGATCTGCGCCCCGCCCGCTCTCACATTGGCCATTATTTTGGCTCCCAGCTCTACGGAGAGGTGCTTACTAGTGCGCACACTCCCGGCCACTGTCCCTTTCACTATAATGTTTCCTTCCGAAGCGAAGTCGCCTTCCACATTTACCGATGGGCCTACTACGGTCTCCACTTCATCGGTGGCTGAAAACTGCCCCTCGGGAGCATGCCCCAGCAGTTGATCGGAATTAGGTTTAGTGGAAGTTTTTTGAAAAAGCATAGCGATTGATGATTAAATAATCAAGTATATACATTATACACAACTACCGAGATATCTGGCAACCCCCGCTCACCTTTTACTTTTTTAGGCGCGGCAGCCAAAACCCAAACTCGCTGCCCTTGCCAAGACCACTGCTTTGCCCCCAAATACGCCCATTGTGAGCTTCGATAAATTTACGGCAAACATAGAGACCCAGGCCAGTTCCAGTGACATTGGTGGTTTTTACGTTCTCACCCCGATAAAACTTTTGAAAAAAATTAGCTTCGTCGATCTTTTCAAAACCAACTCCGTGATCCTTTACCCTCACCGCCACACCACCAACCTCTTCCTCCGCCACAACCGTAATCATCCCCGCCTCGCTATACTTGATGGCATTATCAATAAAATTAAATACGACATGGCGAATCTTCTCTTCATCTACGCTTAATTGCTTTAAACTCCTGTCCGGGGTCCAATTAATTTTTAAACCTTTCTGCTTGGCTCGATCATCTAGTTCGCGAATCACGCTTGTAATTACCTTGTTTATATCAGCTTCAATAAATTCAAATTTTGTTCTCCCCTGCTCAATGCGCGTAACATCCAAAAACTCGTCAACTAATTTTATCAGGTGTCCGTTGCTTTGATCCATATTACCCAAAATTTCTTTCACTTTCTCTCCCACTTTTCCATAGGCTCCGTCCTTGATAAGTTCCACGTACCCGTTGATAATGGAAAGCGGCGTGCGCAACTGGTGCGCGGCGATGGAAAGAAAATCGGTTTTTTGCTGATCAAGATCTTGCAAGTGCGCGTTGGCTTCTTCCAAAGAATGCGCGAGCTTGGTTACCTGCTCGCGGCGCTGGATTTCTTTTTTGACACTCTTGATTAACAACAATGAAATTATTAAAACGGCAACTAGAACCACCGCGTTGAGCGTTAAGCCGGCGGCGGTATCCGAAGAAATTAACTGGATGAACAGGAAAAAGTTCAATATCAACACAAGGCCTTCGGTAGCCACAATTTTAATATCCAGCAGGTTGTGTTTTAAAATAGCGTAGGTGGTGAAGATAGCGACGATGGTGGAAAAAAACTGACCGAGCCAATTTAATTCAAAGTATCCAAACCAGGGCAGAATAAGATTGGTGGTCATGGCGAGGTTGGCGGCAATAAAATAACCGACAAGAATTGTCCAAATCTGTCGTCGCGCCAACCCGGCGGCTTGGCGAGCTTTTAAAAATAACAAAATAAACCCTGCTAAAAAAAATAAACTTATATGCGTAACGTAGACCGGGTATAACGGACCCCAGAGTATTGTGTCTTCTCGGCCGCTCATGAACCTTATTGCCTGAATCATCCACCGAGGGTGTAAACAGAGAAAAATTATACCTAAATTTTCTAACAGGAGCAGCGCCTGTACCCACCAGGCGATTTTTCTTTTTTCCGGAAACGTATAAGCAAACAAGAAGAAAGTTGTTGAGGTGAAAGAAGCCATTATGTAGAGGATCCGCGCCCAGAGCAATGTTTCGCCAAAAAGGTGGCTGCGGTAGAGGATCATGGGAAAAACCCAGCCGGCGATAGCCAGGACGGCTACCGAATAAGCTTTGCCGCCGGGAGTTTTACGACCGTAGCGATATAATACCCACAACAAAATAGCGTGGATTGCCAACGATACCAGTACAATGATATTTATAAAATCAAATTGAAACATAAGCGGAGCTTGTCCCGATCCCGAAGGATCGAGGATCCCGACTCGCCGTCGGGAAAAGTCGGGCTTCAAAAAAGAAAATTTTTTTCTTTTTATTCAGCCCTAGTAATTATAACAACTATAGAATATTATACACTATTTTTACTTTTTTTAATAAAGAAAGGCACCCCGACGTTACGTCGGGGTGCTTTATAATTTCCGCGAATGGTGGTTAGGCGCCAGCTCGCGGCAGATTGGTTACGAATCGTCTTGGTGCCGCAGAAGCCGGCAATAGAAACCGGCGGCGGAGGCGGCTCGATTGAAATCCTCCTGGGTCTCAAACGTACCAGACCCATTGAGAATAACTACCAAGGCCTCGAGGAGGCAGCCAGGTACGTCGTCCTGCCTAAAGTTTGGCAGACGCGGAAACATGCGCAGAGAACCGTTGGCCATCGTCGCTTTAGAGAGCAAGACGCCCCGTCTTAAGAGACGTTCCCTCACTAGTCGGTGTATCGGCGGGTGCGTATCATCGGCAACGTACGCGCCCGGACGGAAGGAACGCACCAGATTCTCCACATCATCACCTTGAGCGGTAAGAATCACGGCCACCGTGGCGAGCGTCAGGTCACTGACATCGGACGTGAAAAGAATGTTATCCTTCCCTTCCCGAACCGTGTAGCGCGGGTCGAGAGCTACGACCTGAATAAATTCTAAGGCCAAATCGGCGAGCACCTGGGAGCCGGTATAACCAGCTCCTCCAGGAACAGCGATGCACACTTCTCCAGCCGGCTTTCCAGTTTTCCTGGCCAGGGCCCGAGCCGCGTTCACAAGCGAATAGCGGGTGCCTCTCGTTCCGTCTATGAAGGGCATTGTTATGGTTTTCTTCATCCGACGTACGAAGCCAGGTAGCCGACCAGCCAGGGCGAAGGCCCGAACGCGAGGAAACTCTGCTTTGGCTTCAGCGAGGAGTTTGAGCGCCAACCCCGGGCTCTTCTCCATCTGTTCGGCTGTCGTGAGCGTAGCCCCGATGAGGCCCCAGAGCTTACGGGTGGAGCTCCGATAACGGATTAACCCGATTGGGAAAACGGGACGCAAAATTTTTTCCGCCCACTTGGGCCAATAGGCGCGCTTGTCCTGGTCGGTGCCATAGACCAAAAAAATCACATCTGGCCGAAGCGCCTTCCTAAGAATAGGCCACGCAAAATATAAAAGAACAAACATCACTGTCCGGAAAATGATCGTCATTTTCTTCTCCTGGTTTGTTACTGCTTATCTTATTAAAAAAAGATATAATTGTAAAGGAAGGAAGGCGCCGGGGGCGGGTTTATTCCTTACATCTCTTCGACCGCTGGAATTGTCAAAATGCTCAATGCGTTCTTGAGCACTTGTCTGACAGCCACCGAAAGAGCCAAACGAGCGTTGACAAGTTCCGCGAACTCGGCGCTTAAAACACTGTGTTTATTATAAAAATCGTTGTAAGCCTGCGCTAAATCAAAAGCAAAACGAGCGATGACTGAAGGATTGTATTGTTCCAGTGCTTTTTGCACCACCGCTCCAAACTCGCCCATCGATAAAGCGAGCTTTTTTTCTTCCGGAGCCGTCAACAAATTAAATTCAACATTTGATTTTTTGATTTCTTGACTGCCCCGTACCGTGCTTGCTCTGGTGCGGAGATTTTTTGATTTCTTAAGTAAGCTGTTTATTCTCGCTACCACATAAAGCACGTAGGGCCCGCTAAAACCTTCCACCGACGTGGCCTCTTTGATATCAAAGACGATGTTTTTCGCCGCCTCATGCTTAAGCATATCAAACTTAAGCGCGGCTAAGGTGAGGCCGCGAGCAACCTCGGCAATCTTGTCGCTCTCCCAGTCGGGGTGTCGCGTGGTAGTTTCTTCCAGCATCTTTCCATACACCAAATCACGCAAATCTTCGTATAAAACCACCTGGCCGGTTCGAGAAGACATTTTTCCCTCCGGCAGATTCACCAGGCCATAGCCGATATGAGTGAGCTTTTTCTTTATCCCCATCAATTCCAAAACTTTGTATAACTGTTTGAAATAAAAATTCTGTTCCTGGGCGGTAATAACGATGCTCTCATTCACCTTAAATTTCTTAAACTTTTCTTTGGCGAGCGGGAGATCGCTTGTGAGGTAAAGACCGGCGCCGTTTGATTTGCGCAGCAACGCCACATCCAACTTATACGGCGACAAATCAATAATAATGGCGCCGCCCTCCCCCACCTTGGCGATGCCTTTTTTTAGGAGCTCATCGGCAATTTTTTGCCCGTCTTTCTTTAAATCTTTCTCAAAAAAAGTAGCAACGTGTTTTACTCCCAGCTCCTTAAATAATTCCTCAAATTTATCAATGCTCCACTGGCGCGTTTCCATAAATAACGGCCACACTTTCTTATCCTTGGCCTCGAGCTTCTTCTGCAATTCGGCAACCTCAAGGCCGGCTTCCGGGCGCTCTTTAAGATAACGACTCGCTTCGGCGTAAATATCGCCGAGCCACTTCTGTTTGTTTTCCGGCGGGGTTTCATCACCGTGAAATTTCTCTAGTCCCCACAGGCACCGCGCCACATGCGCGCCAAAATCGTTGAGGTAATTTACCGGAAAAACTTTGTAGCCGCTTTTTTGGCACAGCTGTACCAGGGTATTGCCAATACAGGCATTGCGAAAATGCCCGATGTGGAATTCTTTATGGCTGTTGTTGGATGGATACTCAATCAATATTTTCTTGCCCCTCCCGCTTTTATTGGAACCAAACTCCTCCGCTTCCTTTTTTACTTCTTTCGTAACCGTTTTCGCCACCTGCCCGGCGTTCAAATAAAAATTAACATATGGACCAAGCGCTTCCACTCGCTCAACGACTTTCGACTTTCGACTTTCGACTTTCGATTTTATTTCCTTCGCCACCGCGGCTGGATTTTTCTTCATTTCTTTAGCCAAACCAAAACAGGGAAACGCAAAATCTCCCAATGCCGGGTTCGGTGGTATCGTGAGCTCAATCGGCTCGGGCGCCCCGGCCCGCGCCAGCGCTTTTTTGATATCTTTAATAATTTGTTCCAACATATTGCGTTAGTGTCTTGCCGTATCGTATAATAAATTGCCTAAAAAAGAAAGAGCCGGCCGGTATTTGTTAAGCTCCCTTGTTATGCTAATATACATTGGTAAAGGGAGAGCCCCGCTCTCTACTCTTAAATAAAGAGAGCTGGAACACAACAAAGGAGCTCACCATGGAAAACAGGCTGCTGGTAGAGTGCCGGGAGTGCCGAAAAGAACGAAACTTTAAGATCGATTACCAAACCGTGGTAGAAAAAGACACCCATGTGTCGGTACAAGGAACCTGCGCTCACTGCGGCCACGAAGCATCAATTTGGGTGCCGTGGGAAACCTGGTGCGACATGCGCCCCAAGTTTCCCAGCAAGCTCTGACCGGTCTAACTTCGGGCGGTTCCTCCCCGCCCTTTTTTCTTTAAACAACACTCTCCCGACTTAGTTGGGAGAGTTTTTGCGTAAAACTAATTTGTTAGTTTAGTATGGTGGAGGTTACGATTTGCGCGGTGGTGGTAACTACGTCTACTACGGAAGCGAAGACTGGATCGAATAAATTGGAGGGATCGGCGTAATGATCAACATTCTCAAAGTTGCCGAGGGCAATAGTGTTGGCGTCAAACTGGGTGAGTGGCAGACTATTCACAAAGACCCCGGTAGTAAGGTTTTTAAATCTGACATCTTTCAGGTGGAGAGCGCCGCCATTTGCTTTGATGCCGATCGTAGGGAACGATGGCTTTTGGTTATGACCAATAACAGTGTCAGAAATAGTAACATTAGAGTTTGTCATCTGAATGCTATTGCCGGGTGATCGGCTATCAAGCAACGAACAGCGCTCTAAGGAAAGATTGCTGTTGTTAACCAACAACATACCGTCAAGTGACGGTGGCATTACGGGCAGACGATTGCCGCCGCTAATATTTACGTAGCGCAATGTTGAGGTGGAGCCGGTGAACACAAAATTGCCCCAGTAGTTGGCTGGACTCAAAGGAGCAATGGTAATCGGATCATCCGCGGCGCCGATGGCGTTCAACGAGCCTTGAATGGTAACAGTAGAATAGTCGGCCAAGGTAATTTTTGCTCCCGGCTCAATGGTTAAAGTAGATGTTGACCCTGTTAAGGTAAAGACTCCAAGATAAAGCGGAACGCTCTTTTTGATTATAACCGATCGGCTAAGCGTGGCCGATTCAACAAACGGAAGATTTAAAACATTATCTTTCAGACGAAGGTCGGCAAGCTCGGGCCAGAATCGTTTGATATAAATAGGCCCCTGCGCGTGGGAAAAATTACTGAAATCAGAATCACTCATTGAGAGTTGACCGTCAAATGCTTCCAGCGCGCGCTCGCCATTCTTGAAAATGCTTCTAAAAATTGTAGACGATGTCCGTTCCAGGTGGACGCTTGTTTGTCCATTGTCACTCAATACCGCATCACCGAGAGTGAACTCGGCGCTCTCGGCGCGCACCGCCTGCGAAACAGACCCGGTGTAAATATATCCGTTCACAAAAAAATTATGGCCACCGTAACGCAAAGACAAGCCATGAATATCGCCTCGGGATCCGGGGTGAAACCAAACCCCCTGCCAATCCTTTGGCGCTGGGTCTACTCCGCCCCAACTGCCAACAGTGGCATCGGCCAAGCTGTCGTTAAAACTGTGGTCGCGACCAGAAGTGAAGACCGCCATGTTATCGGCAGTACCTGAAACCGACAAATTTCCGTAAACATCAATTTTTGCGTCAGAATAGTAACTTTTGATGATGACGCCCGGATCAACTGTTAACGTAAAGCCGGCCGGTATTTCATAATATTGTAGAATATACGGATTGTTCTCTTTGGTAAGCCGGCGACTAGATTCTTCTTGCCGTAAATTCAACAAGATCGATCCGAAATTAGACTGCTTGGGGGTGCCGTAAACAGGGCCGCCGTTATAGCTTCGTGCCACTGCCCTCGGGCCCTGGTTGCTCTGCCAATTATTTTTATCATTGCCGCTCTTGAGAGTGTTAATTCTTTCCATCGATCGATACTTCACCGTATCGCCGGCAAACCAACCGGGGGAAGAATCCACTTCATCGGTTTTTTCTCCGTTTGGTTTAATAACCTCAAGCTTCGCTCCGCTATTGTTAAACCCGTTGGCCAAAGCATAGACGTAATCGGCGGGAATATTGCGGATAGTATTATCGGAAGTTCGTTCAAAAAGATAATACCCGCGTGCCGGAATAACGCTGTTATTTATCTTATAGAAATCCAAAGGCTTTCCCGAAACCAAAATTTTCCAGTTTTTCAAATCAATCGGCTGATCGGTATTGTTGTAAAGCTCCAGCCACTCATCGCTCGGATAATCGGCCGAGGTGCCGGCCCAGGCCACCTCATTCACCACCACTTCGTTACTCCAGTTCACTCTCACCGGCGTTGACGAGGCCGCTTCATTGCTCCAGGCCGAGAGGTTGCCCAGCCGGTCTCGCGCCCGAGCGCGAAAAGTGTACGCTTCTCCGCGCGCGCCATTAAAAATAAAATCATGCTCCGGGGTGCTGGATACAAAAGGTGTCCAAGTGGTGGTGGCTCCCGTTTGATAATCAATGTCGTAATTCGTGGGCGTTGAGAGCGCGTCAACACCCTGCAAATTGAGAGCGATTGCAGTTGAACCAAAACCGCTTTTATTATCTATGGTCATAACCGGAACCGGCGGCGGATCATTATCTAGTATCACTGCCGCTACTCTAGATAAAGAGGAGGTGTTACCGGCGGCATCCAGCGCGGCAAATTGATAATAATTTTTCCCGGAACTTAAATTTGTTTCCAAATTCCAACCCTTGCCGCCATTCCCCGCTTGTCCCGATCCCGAAGGATCGCGGATCCCGCTCGCTGCGGAAGACGCTATTGGGTAGGGGTGGGTGAGATCGTTAAGTGGCGTGGTCGTCGAATAAAACGCCAAAATTTTAACCGTATCAGTAGAATTAGTCCCGCTAATAACTGTGGACGAACTCGTGGTATAAAACGTCTCGTTAAACATGGCCGCAAGAAGCGGGGCCGGCGGTGGCGTGGTGT
Organism: uncultured Gammaproteobacteria bacterium; assembly: GCA_964570525.1. Taxonomy (GTDB): domain Bacteria; phylum Patescibacteriota; class Patescibacteriia; order Magasanikbacterales; family GWA2-37-8; genus CAZMYO01. Next base: position 9,445 of record CAZMYO010000063.1, read on the forward strand.
CTTTGGAAATAATCGGGGCAATATTCAAGATAGTGGTGGTGGTAGAGTTTGTTGAGACAAGAGGAACAGCGATAGTTGAGGTCGTTGCAACGACATCGGTGGTAGTAGGAGAAACGATTTCCACCTTTGGCGAGGCAAATGTTGAGCGCTCTGGGATAGATTCGAAATTACCGCCACCAAACGAGTAAGAATAGGAAGACTGATTAGGTGATTGAACTAATGCTGGTTTTGTCTCTCCTCTGTGGTCAATGACTGGTGTGCCTACCACCGGCGCCACAATTTTTTCGCCAAGAACTTTCGCGGGCGCGGGCGCAGATGGTGGTTTGGCTTTCACTACTGGTTTCGGAAAGGGCTGCTCGGGTGCCGGACTGATGGGCAGTGCTGATGATTTGACTGGCTGGCTATTCGCCACTTCTCCCGTTTTCTCGCTCGCAGTCGCACCAAAGCCAAATGTGGATTTCACTGTCTGAACAGCTCCGCCCACCGCCGAAGCGAGTGATTGTGCTGCCGCCCGGGCCGCGGTGAGCGCGTGGTCGGCGGTATTAACCAAGTTCGTGCACGGTTTCTCACCCAACTCACTGCACGTTTTAAGTACCGTACGAATGGGCCACTGCGCCAAAGCCTGTACAAACGACACTTGGCTGTTAGGCACAATCG
>CAZMYO010000064.1:0-9295 GCA_964570525.1 uncultured Gammaproteobacteria bacterium
GCAGAATATTAGAATGTTGTAAAAATGGTGTAATTTGTCCTATACAGGAACGTTCCCCTGCCGTTCGCGGCGGTAGAGGACGTACGAATAGACGATACTCACAACCGCCGACGCGGCGACCAGTGATGCGGCGAGAATAACAAGCGTCTAAACCTCGCTTCGGCGGGTAGATAACTTCATACTTTTTTTATACGCTTCGGCACAAACAAAAATCCGGTCGCATAAGGCGACCGGACGTCTTTTTAATCTGCGCAATCCTCGCTTAATAATCTGCGTAATCTGTGTTACTTGAGGTTAATTTTGAAGAGGCGGTTATCGTCCAGGATGTAGGCGTTGTTGGTAGCCGTGTCTATCGCCAGGCCGGAAGGATTTTTAAATTCATTGGCGGTAAGCTGCCGCTTCAGTCGTCCGTCTTTCTCTAGTATTAGAAGACGCTTATTTTTTCCGTCAAGAACATAGATATAATCTAGGTCGGTATAGGTCCAAATTTTTCCGCCGCCATCGAGCGCCGGGTCAACCCCTTGGATAGAGAACGGTTGAAGAGCTCCGGCTGAAAATTTAGCGACCCCCCCTGTTTTGGTTAAGACAAAAATGTCTCCATCGATAGTAATGTCTCCGGCGCCATCGAGAGCGCTGCCGCTATTTTGGGCCCACTCTCGGCCTCGTTCAAAGCCGGTTTTAATCGTATCGTGTTTGTATATTTTATTGTTGAGCGCGTCCAGGCTATAGAGCCGCCGGTTATATACTAACAGGCTTTGAATATTTACATTTTCGTTGGGGTAAGACACCTCGATATTTTTCACACTGTTATCCCCCGGATTCAGCGATAACAATTCGCGATTATTAAAAAGCAAGAGCGCGTAGTCATTTTCTTTGGGTACAGCCGCGTCATTAAAACCTTTGATTCTTGCGGTTGTCGGGACAACCTTGCTTATTTTAGTTAAAAGATCATAGGTTAGGAGGGTAGAGGTGGCCGAAGAGAAAGCGATAAGTTTGGAGTTTATTTTTATTAAATTTTCTTGGGCGAGAGCGAAAGTTCCCCCCCAGTCTATTAGGAGCTCTGGCGTTATGGTGGTAACTTTACGGATTTGAATGGTTAGAGCGTTGAGATTCTCGGTGAGCGCGCCGCAGATATTTTTTTGTTCTTTAGTCACACAGCGCAGATTGGCCAAAATATTTTTAGCGGCCAAAAGGTCATTCAGCGCCGCCAACTCATTTTTATAAATCAACGCGCTTTCCATGGCATCTTTTTTTTCTTTAATTACCTGGACGGCATCATTAAAAACGCGAGCCGCCGCGGATGCCATCTCCCGTCCGCGCAAATAAAGAACACTGCCGGCAAAAAACATCGCGATAATGATTGAAGCCGCGAGCAGCGCTTTGGTAGCGGCGGGTAATCTTTTAATATTCTCTCGGTAGGCCCTCCGTTGACGGCGCCAATCTTCCAGAATAATTTTGCGTCGATGCTGATAGTCGGTAATTATAAAAAAAAGCATGACGACTCCTCTGAAGATGTTCTGAATAAGCGCCGCCAGAAATATTATAACCCACCAGAGGCCGCGGGCTAAAGTTTTGGTTAGTCGCAAGATCAGTCTTATGAACGCTTGTATTTTTTCGGCGGCTAGATACGGCGGGGGAGTTGGTTTGGCGCGATGCGCATACACGTGAAGAGAATTGATTTGCGCGGCGGGTAAAGCGCCGTCTTTTTTAGCTTCGTCAATTTTAGCTTCGTCAAGAGGAGTAATTTTCGAGGGGTAAGCTCTTTGTTCAAACAGCGATCTAAATTTATCGTTAAGGCGTGGGATGAGGGAGGCGGATAAGGTGTTGGCCGTGTCCTTTTCAGTACTAAAGAGGTTGCGGAGAGATTTAGCGGAAACGCCATGGTTGGCGAGCGGTGTTTTTTTGCCCCTGCCGTCGGCCTCGCCCGGCTGGCGTATTTGCATAATTAGGCCGCCAAATGAATAATCGCCCTTTAGTTCTGCCAATACCCGCTGAATATGCTGGGCGCCATCCGCCGCCGGTTTGCCGGTGACTATTTTTTCTAAGCGGTCAAGACTAAAGTAGTTGGTAATGTGCGGCGTTCCCGCGAAGAGATAATCATTTTGAGTCAGTTTTCCTTGCACAATGCTGGAGAAAAGCTGGGTCGGCTCTTTAGCGGAAGGCTCTTCCGAGCCGTTGTTAATTAAATCCATCTTTTGGTACAGACCCTGGCGATTTTTATAAAACAAAATCATCTGTGGCCGGCCAAAAAAGGTAAAAATAATTTCGGGCTGACGAATCGCGCCGATAATACAATGAAGCGAAATATCCGGACGAGTCAGAATATAGGCATGCTGATTTATTTTTTCCAAAATAATTTCTAACGAAGTTTTTCCGGCTTCATCCGGAGTTTCGTAGTAATTATTTTCAGCCTCATCAATAATTTCTTGGAGCTTGGTTATATACTTAGTTTCGGCATTGTTAATTTCACAGATAGCAAAAAAATACCCCTTGGCCATTTCCTCGGCCGTGGACGGTTCGGTGATATGGAGCAGTACATGGGAAAGGCCCTGCTTACCGCCCTCCACAAAGAATTCGTTGAGCTGTAAAACGTTATCCATAACTATGTACGAAATACGAAAGATACGAAAGTGCGAACAAAATCAAATACATAATGTTGACTTATACGCATGATTATTATACTATAGAATACGTATTTTAGTCTATATAAGCGTTTATATTTCGTGAGTTTCGCACGGTATTCGTATTTCGTACATAAAATATGCTTGAACACTTTTTTGGCTCAAAGACCAGACTCAAGTTATTGAAGATATTTTTCCGCTCTCCCGAGCAAGCTTTTTATATGCGCGAGCTGGCTCGCCTGGCAGAAACGCAGTTGCACGCGGTACGGCGAGAAATTTCTAATTTGGAAAGAATGAATTTGATTGTGCAAGTTCCCCTCAAAGAGGCCAAGAAGAGAGACACCGGCACCGAGCGCTCAAAATATTACCAACTGCATGCCGCGTCGCTTCTTTACCACGAGCTGAAGGCCCTCCTGCTCAAAGCCGAGCTCCTGGAAGAAAAAGAGCTCATCGAGGAATTAAAGGACAAGGGCGGCGAAATTAAAATGTTTATTTTAACCGGACTTTTTACCCAGGATAAAGACGTTAATTCCGACATGCTCTTGGTTGGCAAGTTAAAACCGCTGGTGGTGGGAAAGCTTGTCAAACGCTACGAGACCGAGCTCGGCAAAACAATTCGCTACACGCTTATGGACGAAGAGGAGTTTAAGGATCGTCGTGAAATAGGCGATAAATTCTTATACAGCGTCTTTGAAGCCAAGCATATTTTTATTGTTAACGAATATAACCTAAGCTGACGCCGATATATGTATATTGTTATTGACAACTCCGAAGAACAGATAGTTTTGCGTTATCAGGATGGCGAGTCCTGGGTACGGCGTGAATTTGCGCGTACTCCGGGCGGCGTTGTAGAGAGTGTTGCGGCGCTACTTAACGAAGTGGGAGGAGGTAACCTCCGCGGTTTGGCGGTGGTGGTAGGCCAGGGGCGTTTTACCGCTACTCGCGTGGCTACGACCGTGGCGAATACTCTGGGTTTTGCGCGGCAGATTCCAGTAGTAGCTATTGTGGACGGTATCCCGTGGAATCAGGTGGCAAGGCTAATTAAAGAAAGCCCGGTGGGGCGCTATGTTACTCCAACGTATAGCGGCTTGGCGCGAATTGGAACTAAGTCTATAAAGTCATAAAGTCCATGCTTTCCAATTACCAACGCTATCGGCTCTACGAGATGTTTCCGGGGTTGAGCATTTGGCTGACGTTAATTATCGGCGTTGTGTTGAGTTTTATAAAACCGCTCTGGATGATTTACGCGATTATTGTCTTTGATGTTTATTGGGTTCTGCGGGTGCTGTATTTTTCTTTCTATGTCTTTGTTTCCTGGAGCCGGTTTCGCCGGGCAACCAGAATGCGCTGGATGGATTTGTTGCGTCGGGAGTTTCCCGCCTGGGAAACCAAAGTCAATATTATTTTTTTGCCGGTGTATAACGAAGCTTGGGAGGTGGTGCAGACCACGCTCGAGGCGCTCGCCAAGTCAAGCTATCCGGTCGCGCGTCTTTACGTGGTAATGGCCGGGGAAGAGCGAAAATTATCTCACTGGAAAACAATTCAAGAGAAGGTGGCCGAGTCTTACCCCAGCACTTTTGCCGATATTATTTTTTATACGCATCCAGATAATTTAGCGGGCGAGATTCCGGGCAAAGGTTCGAACATTCATCATGCCGAGCTCAAGTTTAAACAGTACGCCGATCAAAAAGGGTGGAGGTACGAAGAGATGATCGTCTCGGTTTTTGATGTGGATACCGTAATTCATCCGGAATACTTTGCTCACCTTACCTATATGTATTGCCGGCATCCGCGCCCGACCCACAGTTCGTTTCAGCCGGTGACGCTATACGATAATAATCTTTGGGAATCAACAGCCGTGCTCCGGATTATGGCGTTTGGCACCAGTTTTTGGATGCTCTTTAGCTTGGCGCGGCTTGAGAACTTGGTTACTTTTTCTTCGCACAGCATGAGTTTTAAGGCGATTGTGGATTGCGGCGGGCATGCCAAGGATATCATCAGCGAAGATTCGCGTATTTTTTTTCAGTGCTGGCTGGCCTACAACGGCGACTACGAGGTAACACCGCTTTACATTCCGGTATCCATGGATACGGTGCGCGACGAGAGTATCGGCAAGAGTTTAAAAAATCTTTATTACCAACAGCGGCGGTGGGCTTGGGGTACGGAGAACATCGCCTATCTTTTGTGGGAATTTAGGCGCCACCCTAATATTTCCTGGTGGAAAAAATGTACCGTGCTTTTTCACGAATGGGAGGGTAAGTGGAGTTGGGCGGTGGTGGCGATTCTCATTACGGTACTTGGGCGATTGCCCCTGTGGGTAGCCGGAGGAGAAGTGCGGCGGAGCGCCCTATTTTTTAACACCCCGCATGTGCTCGAAAATTTGCTGACTCTCGCCATGGCAGGTTTATTAGTGTCGGCCATTATGAGCATGCTGATTTTACCGCCGCGGCCGGTGGGCCACAGTCGCCACCGCTATTTATTTATGATTTTGCAGTGGCTACTTTTGCCGGTTTCTTTGATTTTCTTTTCTTCGCTCCCGTGCATTGACGCGGTAACACACCTGATGCTTGGTAAATATCTGGGATTTAACGTATCGGCCAAGAAGCGAGCGGTATAAGCATAGAACTGATAGTGAGTTATTCTGAATGTTGGCTCAATACGGCCAAAAATTGACAAAGGTTTTTGACTGTCATTTCGAACGGATGGGTTCATAGATTGAAGATTAAAGATTTATTGCATGTCGGCAAGAAAAAAAATTATCATCACTCTTGTTTTGTTGGTAGTGGCTACGGCGGCGGGTGTTTTTTGGCGGGCGTACCAGAGCGGCGATTTTCGCCAAGCGCTGGTGGGGCGGGTAGTGCAAAATTTAGTTTCCACGCCCGAGCAAGTTAATTTAGTAGAACGCGCCCTTGGCCTGGCGCGGCCGCGTACGTATCTGGTATTGTTTCTCAACAATACGGAACTCCGCCCGGGGGGAGGGTTCATCGGGGCTTACGCGGTAGTAAAAATGGATAGGGCTATTCCTTCCATTATTAAAGTGGAAGGGACGGAACTTCTGGATAATTACGCGCCGCAGGATTTTCCCTCCGAGCCTCCCCTCCCCTTAAAAAAATATTTGAAAATCGCGCGTTGGAATTTTAGAGACAGCAACTGGTCTCCGGATTTTAGTATTTCGAGCGCCAAGGCTCTGGAACTTTATCGCAAAGAGAAAGGGGTTGAGGCCGATCAGATCGACGCCGTTCTTGGATTTACCCCGACCATGCTTGAAGAGATTTTGAAAATCGGGGGGCCGATCACACTTAGCGGTCAGGAGTTTACCAGCAGTAATTTTACGGAGAAGCTTGAGTATGAGGTAGAGTATGGCTATGCCAAACAGGGCTTGGGTTTCAACGAGCGCAAGAAGACACTGGTTGATCTCACCCACGCCCTTTCCGAGCGGCTTCGTCTGGATGTCTTTAAACACTGGTCCGATTACTCAAAACTCTTGTCGCGAATGCTCCGCGAGAAACAGCTCGTTGCCTATTCCACCCACGCCGATGAGCAGGCGATTATCGAAGCTAAAGATTGGGGTGGGACTAGTTTAAAATCAGCTGGCGATTATTTACAATGGGTGGACGCTAATTTGGGGGCGCTTAAAACCGACGCGTCTCTCGAGCGCGAGCTTGCCTATTCGTTTGTTCCCTCATCGAGTTCTACCTACGAAGCGACGGTCGTGATGCGTTACAGCCACCGCGGTAAGTTTGATTGGCGTACTTCGCGCTATCGCGACTATGCCAGAGTTTTTGTTCCGGTTGGAAGTAAATTGCTTCGGGTAACAGGAGCAATGGAAACCGACCGCAGTGCCAAGCCCGGCCAAGCTGATCAGGGAGAAGAAAACGGCCGAGCGTGGTTCGGCGCTTTTATCTCAATCGAGCCGGGTTCGGTCGGCGAGCTGTCGTTCCGCTACGAGCTTCCCGCCCCAACCGTTGAAAAGATTAAGTCCCGCCGCGAGCGGGATCCCGCTGTGGCGGGACAGAACTCCTATAACCTTTTAGTACAAAAACAAATCGGCGCCGTCGCTCCGCGATTGACATTGCGCCTAGATTTTGGTAAACCACTAGTGGCCGCGCATCCCGGCGAGAGCGCCTCGCAGCTGTGGGGCGATCAGGTGTATGATTATCAGACGGATTTAAGAGTGGACAGAGAGTTTATTGTTAAGATTAAAGACTGATTCAAGCTAAGCTGCATCTGTTATGTTTATAAAGAAGATTGGAATTGATTTAGGCACGACTAATGTTCTGGTATACGTACCGAAGAAGGGTGTTGTGGTAAACGAACCCAGTGTTGTCGCGATTTCCAAGGTTGATGGCAAAGTGTTGGCGGTCGGGCTCGAGGCAAAAGATATGATCGGACGCACCCCCGACACTATTTTGGCCGAACGCCCGCTGAAAGATGGTGTTATTGCCAGCTATCGCACGACCGAGACGATGATTCGTTATTTTATTAATAAGGCCATGGGCGGCGTGCGTTTGTTCCGACCAGAGGTGATGGTGGCGGTACCCGGCGGCATCACCTCTACGGAGCGCCGAGCGGTAATTGACGCCACCATCGCGGCCGGCGCTCGGGCCGCGTATATTATTAAAGAACCGATTGTGGCGGCGATTGGCGCTGATATTCCAATTGGGGCCGCTTCGGGGCATATGATTATTGATACCGGCGGCGGCACTGCCGAAATCGCGGTAATTTCTCTTGGCGGCATTGTCTCTTCCGGCTCGGTGAGAGTTGGTGGAAACAAGTTTGATCGATCGATTGTGGAATATATTCGCCATAAATATAATCTGGCGATCGGGGAAAGGAGCGCCGAGGAAATTAAAATCAACATCGGTTCGGCAATGTTTATGGATAAACCGCTAACCACGGAAGTGAAGGGCCGCGATATGATAAGCGGCCTGCCGCGTATGGTAACGGTGAGTTCGGATGATACGACCGAAGCTCTCCAGCATGATCTGGAGCTGTTGGTCAACGAGGTTAAAGAGGTGCTCTACAAAACCCCGCCGGAGCTTTCGGCCGATGTGATGGACAAAGGCATAATTCTTTCCGGCGGGTCGGCGCTACTCCGCAATCTGGATGAGCTCATCGCGCAGGCGACCGGAGTGCCGACTTACGTGGCCGATGAGCCGCTATTATGCGTGATTAAGGGGACAGGAATTGCGCTCGATAATTTGGATAGCTATAAACGCAGTATTTTAGCTACTAAGTAAGTTAGCGCCGCGCTTCAATGAAGAGGAGCGCGAGCAATAAAAAGTTTCTATGCTTATCGGTATCGAGGCAACCCACGCCAACCAGGCCGACCGTACCGGCGTGGAAGAATATTGTTGGCAAATGATTCAAGAATTTAAAAAAATAATACCCTCATCGGTGAGGGTGGTTTTATATTCCGACCAGCCTCTTCGGGGCGAGCTCGGGCTTCTGCCGCAAAATTGGCAGGTGAAAGTTTTGTCCTGGCCTTTTAAAAAAGGTTGGAGCCAGGTACGGTTGTCTCTGGAGTTTTTATTCTACCCGCCGGATGTTTTTTTTGCGCCCGGACAACTCGTCCCGCTCATCTGTCCCAAGCAGACTGTTGTTATGATTCACGATAGCGCTTTTCTGGTGTTTCCTAACGCGTATAATTTTTTGGGGCGACAATACTTAAAATTGATGAATAAATTGATTTTGAGAAAAGCCAAGCTGATTATTGCTTCATCGGAATTTAACAAACGAGAGTTATTGAGACTGTATGGAAAAAAGATTGAGAATAAGATCAAGGTCGTGCCATTGGCGTACGATGATAAACGATTTGTCATTGCGAGGAGCGAAGCGACCTGGCTTCGCCGAAGCGTAGACATGTTGCGTAAATACCATATTATGAAGCCTTACATCATATCCATCGGGCGCTTGGAAGAGAAAAAGAACACTAAGAGAATAGTAGAAGCTTTTAATCTTATCAAGTCACAACTCCGAACTCCGAACTCCGAACTGCAATTGGTGCTTATTGGTAAACCCGGGGTTGGCTACGAGGAGATAAAGGCTGAAATTGAACGAAGCCCCGATCGAGAGAATATTATTCACCCCGGTTATGTTTCTCCGGAAGATTTACCGACTCTGTTGAGTGCGGCGGAGGCGTTTGTGTTTCCTTCGCTTTACGAAGGTTTTGGGATTCCACTGCTCGAAGCGATGGCCTCCGGCTGTCCGGTGGTTACTTCCCGAGGTAGCGCGCTTGAAGAGGTGGGAGGTAACGCGGCAGTATATGTTGATCCCTCGAGCGTTGAAGATATCGCAAAAGCGATAGAGACGATACTCTCAAATAAAGAAAAGAAAGAGCAGATGGTGGAAGCTGGCCTCACGCGAGTAAAACAATTTTCTTGGGAGAAAACAGCGGATAAAACCTGGCAAGAAATAGCGAAGATGTAGGCGCCTAGTGTTGACCTTTTCATTATTTCGTGTTAGGGTTAGGCCACACACCAAGGAGGTGCCATCATGGCACGACCCAAGAGCGAGTTCCTGAAAGGGTACGACAAGGCCTGGGAAGTTTTCCAGGTGATCGTCAACATCGTCCTTGACCTGGGCGGAAGCGATGACGATCTCGCGCGACTCCTGACCGACAAGGATCGCGTCAAGCGCATCGGCGAGATCATCGTCGAGCGCCCGAAGGCGGA
>CAZMYO010000065.1:0-35989 GCA_964570525.1 uncultured Gammaproteobacteria bacterium
TCTCTTATTAATCCTAATCCAATTTGCTCTAGCGGCGAACCTCATTATCGCGTAAGAATTAATGATGATGCCAACGGCGCTCATTATCTTGATTTTCCGGTAATTTCCGATCCCAAGAATCAAAAGCCATGGAAATACGACTTGGTGTTATCACCGATCATACCAAAAAACGGCGCGTATAAGATTTTTGGTTGGGATTTTGGCGACATTGATCCCAGCACCGCCCGGCCCAACGACATTCGCGCGGTTGTTTCCTATATTGGAGATACGGACTTTGTCGGGGGATTCGTTGTCAGTGGAATCAATCTTCCCCCCACTGTTAAGGAGGGAGCCGGTCTTCAGCCAGCTCTTTAGCCAGCTGCCAGTAATAAATATTTCGTTGACTCCAATTCAGACAGTGGTATTTGGTATCACGGCGCGGCCACGACGCCGGGAAAAACTAGCGTGGAGAGTTTTACAATTGATACCGGGCAACTTAGCGGCCAGTACGCCTTTTTCGTGCGCACCGCCGGCAACCAACCAATCAAGAACTATAAAGTTGTTCCCCAATTAAAGGTAGAAGTTTATCTGCCAGAGGATGACAACAACACGCGCCACTTCGCGCGCCCGTCCAAGATATACTATTTGAACCTCGCCGCGCCATCGGACAATCCCAACGCCTACTACTGGCATGTTTTCAATATCGGTGAGTTTGGGATAATTGACACTGTTGACACTAACAAAATTATTTCCGATTGGAAGAGTATTAAGATATAATATATATGGACGAACAAAATCAGCCGACAGCTCCAGCAATGGAAGCGCCAGCCACCGATGATAATCGGCAGAAAAAAATTATTGTTAGAGCGGCGCTCGTTGCGGTTTTAATTATCGCGATAGTATTTTTGGCGTATCGATTATTTCGCAAGCCCCCGGCTACGCCCGCCGCGCCGATTGATCCGGCGGTGGCAAGACAAGAAGCGATTAAAAAAGCCAACCAAGATTTTGTGGCGGCAATTAAAAAACCGCTGAAACCGATAAAGACTTAGATGGACTGGCTGATGTTGACGAGGCTAAATATGGCACTGACCCAAACAAAGCTGACACCGACGGCGACGGACTTTTGGATCGGGATGAAATTACGATTTACAAAACCGATCCGCTCAAACTTGATACCTACGGCCTCGGCCACAGCGATGGCTGGGGAGTGCGGCACGGGATGATTTTGCCGGGAGGGAAAAGGAAGTAGTAATGGTTTGTCATTGCGAGCGAAGCGAAGCAATCCCCGAGACGAGAGATTGCCGCGTCATTCGCTCCGCTCATTCCTCGCAATGACAAATCGTAGTACGCTATAAATTTATATAATATTACTAATGTATAAACCTATGTTTGAAGACCAACCTAAAGCTGCCGCGGCGCCCGGTAATTTGCCAATGGAGGCGGAAGACATTTTTAAAGACGTGGAAAAAACAGCCGATCTGCCAGCGCCGCCAAGCAAATCTCCCGATGCTTTGAGTTCCGGAATGCTGAAAAAAAAGGAGGCGCCACCGGCGCCGAGCGCCGCCCTCACCCCAACCCCCGCGAGCGCCGTTACCGGCCTGGGCGGAGCTTCTGTTTTGAGCAAACCAATCCTTGGAAAAATATTGTTAGCCGTAGCAGCTGTTGTGGTTGTGGGCGGTGTCGGTTATGCCGGCTGGTGGGCTTATGGACAATTTGTTCAGAATCGTGAGAGTCGTTTATTACCCACAACTACTCCCGTTTTACAGCCGGAAGCCCCGGTAATCCCCCCAACTCCCGCGAGCGAACAGCCGGTTACTTCTCCCGCTCCAACCGAACCCTCCCCTTCCGCGGTTAGCCCCGAGACAACTTCCACCAACGTTACTACTAAAACTACCAACGATAAAATATTGTTTGGCGAACAAATTGACACCGACAAAGACGGGCTTGACGATGTTCGTGAAAAAGAAATTGGCACCGACCCAAACAATCCCGATACTGATGGCGATGGGTTAAGCGATGGCGACGAAGTGCTCATTTGGAAGACCAATCCGCTTAACTCCGATACTGATGGCGATGGTTATCCCGATGGAAAAGAGGTAAGAAATGGTTACAACCCGCTTGGTTCCGGAAAACTTTTTGTTACTCCAACTCCCGCCGCAACCAGGAGCGAGCCGGCGACATCCAGCAAATAAAAACACTTCTTCGTATATGTTTGAAAAAAAGTCTCCGCCGGAACCTATCGAAGCCAAGACAACTTTGTCGGTTTCCACCATGCCACTCGAGTTCTATGGCGGGGTCAATCCGGTGGTAAAATTTAAAACGGTAGAGAAAGAGGTGGAGATTCGCCGCGGACAGCCGGCGCTTTCTTCCGCGGAAAAAAAATCATTGGATAAAGCCACCGCTCCCGGGAGCGGTCAGCCGCTTCACCCGGTAACTCTTTTGTCTAACCGAAAATTTTTGATTATCGGCGGAGCGGTATTGTTTGCGGTTGTCGTAATTGGCGCGAGTTGGTATTATTGGCGGCAAGCCGTGGGGGAACAAGCGCGGCGGGCGGGAGTCGCGCCCGCGCCGAACGAAACAGTTGTGAGTGAGGTGGAAACCCCGACAAGCTCAAGAGAAACTCCGGTCGTCCCCGCCATTCCCGAGGCGCCCGTCACACCGCCCCCGTCTTTAGCCGAGGCCGCGCTTAATTTTCCCTCGCCGCTCCTCGGCGACACAGCCGATCTGGATCGCGACGGTTTAAGCGATGCCGAGGAAGAACTGTTCAAGACCGATCCGGGAGTACCCGATTCTGACCGCGATGGCTATAGCGATAGTCACGAAATTTATAATCTCTACAATCCTATCGGCCAAGAGCCGATGCGGCTATCCGACTCCGGACTAGTTAAAGAATTCATTAGTCCGACATTCGGATATAAATTATACCACCCCGTCTCCTGGGCGGTAGGAAATGTTGATGAAAATTATCGGGATATGCTTTTTAGCACGCTCACCGGTGAAAATGTGGAGGTACGGGTTTTTGATAAAGAATCCACTCAATCTTTTAGTGATTGGTTTGGGCAGTGGGCGCCCACCGAGCGCTTCGGGGAGCTGGTAGAGTTCGCCACTGCTTTCAAAGAGCGGGGTTGGCGCCGCAGCGATTATCTTGTCTATTACTTCGCAAGCGACAGACAGGTGTATGTAATTCTGTACCACACCACCGATTCGCCGGCTGTTAACTATCGTACCGTTATCAAAATGATGGTTAGAAGTTTTCGTCTAGCTGGTAATAACGCTGCCATCGCGAATCCAATTGTTGAAGGCAGGGAGACCGCGCCAAGTACGCCTACTACCACGCCAACCTCAACTACAACCCCGCCTCCATCTTCAATTCCGACTCCAACCTTAACTCCAACGACGTCGCCCGCGCTATGATTGCGATTGACTACAATAAAAAAATTCCTTGTCCAATTTCCAAAAAATTGCTTCAGAAGTCAGCTCGGATGGCCGCCAACCGCGAGTCCAAGATTAAAGGAGCGGTTGAGGTTACGGTGGTGGGGGAGAAGGAGATAAAAAAAATTAATCACAAGTATCGCGGAATCAGCAAGGTAACCGATGTGCTCTCATTTGCCTGGGGCGAGGGCGGTAAAGTGAAAAGCGGTTTGTTGGGAGAGCTCTATATTTGTTACCCGCAAATTGTTCGTCAAGCGCGAGAATTTAATGTTGGCGCTCGCGAGGAATTTATTCGCATGTTTATCCACGGACTTTTGCACCTCGTTGGCTACGACCACACTACAGCGGCGAAAGCCAAAAAAATGTTTAGTCTCCAAGAAAAAGCGGTTGCTGAAGCAAATTAATTTCCCCCCTTTATGTCAGCACGTCGTCTTCAACAAAGTTTCATTGATGCCTGGCGGGGAGTGGCGTATGTATTTAAGACCGAACGAAATTTTCGTATACAGATAGCAGCGTCGCTTCTGGCCATTGGGGCGGCGATTTATTTTCCGCTTCATACTTGGGAGCTGGTTTTGGTTATAATTTTGGTCGTGATGGTATTAACCACGGAACTCTTGAATACAGCGCTTGAAAAGTTCAGCGATCTCCTCAAACCTCGTTTACACCATTATGTGGGAGTAATTAAAGATATTATGGCTGGCGCCGCGCTCCTCACCTCGCTCGGAGCGTTAATCATTGGCCTTATTATCATTTTTCCCCACTTTATCAGTTTGTTCAAATAGTGTATAATAACTGTCCCGCAACAACAAAGATAAGTTTTATGAGAAAAGATCAGAACAATTTAGTGGTTGGGTTGGATATTGGCTCCGCCGCCGTGCGCCTGGTAGTTGGCCAGTTGATCTACGATGAAGATAATCGTGGAATTGATCTTCAAATTTTAGGCGCCGCCGATGTTCCTTCGGCTGGCGTGCATAAGGGAGTAATAAGCAGCATTGAGGATGTCGTATCCGCAATTTCCGCTTGTCTCGAAAAAGGCGAGCGCATGGTGGGGGTGCCGATACAAAGCGTGTGGGTAGGCATTTCTGGGCTTCATATTATTTCTCAAACCAGCAAAGGCGTAATTGCTGTCTCCAAGGCCGACAACGAGATTACCGAGGAAGATGTTTCGCGCGCTATCGAAGCCTCGCGGGCAATCGCCACGCCGCTAAACTATGAAGTTCTTCACGTTTTACCAAAAAGTTTTAACATTGACGGCCAAACTAATGTTAGAGACCCAGTCGGCATGACCGGCATTCGCCTTGAGGTAGATTCGCAAATTATTCTCGGCTCTTCTTCGCAGATAAAAAATCTCACGAAAGCGGTATATCGAGCCGGATTAAATATTGAAGACTTGGTGCTTTCTATTTTAGCCACCGCCGAAGCCGTCATTACCAACCGCCAAAAAGAGATCGGCGTTATGGTGGTAAATATTGGAGTCGCGACCACGAGCGTTGCCGTGTTTGAGGAAGGCGATATTCTACACACCGCAATATTGCCGATTGGCGCGGAGCACATTACCAATGATATTGCCATTGGATTGCGCACCTCCATTGACATTGCCGAGGCCGTTAAAGTTCAGTACGGCGATTGCGCTCCGGGGCAAATTTCCAAGCGGGAAGAAATCGATCTTTACGAAGTTGGCGCGGCCGATCACGAGATTGTTAAAAAGCAGTATGTCAGCGAGATAATCGAAGCTCGGGTCGAAGAAATTTTGACTAAAATCGATTTGGAGCTCACGCGCATCAAGAGAAACGGGCTTTTGCCAGCGGGAGCAGTTTTTACCGGCGGCGGCGCCAAGCTCCCCGGTCTCGTTGAGCTCGCTAAAAAACACCTGCGCCTGCCGGCTATTTTGGGTTACCCCCTAAACATCACCAGTGTTACCGACAAAGTAAATGATTTGAGTTTCTCTACCGCCATGGGCTTGGTGCGTTGGGGGAGTTTGATACACCAGCATGGCTATGGCGGAGCTTCCTATGGAAAGAAAGGCGGCGCTATAAAAAAAGCCGGACAAGCTTCTCAAAGAATCAAGAAATGGATCAAACTGCTTATTCCTTGAAGTTATGCACACCTGTAAAATTTTTTTCTTGACAGTCACTGGGTAACTCTATACACTAGAAAGCGAAGAGCGATCTTCGCTTATTTTATTAATAAGGGTTTGAATACAAAATTTGTTCATAACCGCAGTAGTTATAAAGGATGATTCATAAAATTTTAACCGTTTCTATATGCCTCAAGTAAAACCGGAAATGGAAGCTTTCGCGAAAATTAAGGTAGTTGGCGTGGGCGGTTCCGGCGGGGCGGCTATCAACCGAATGATGGCAAGTAAAATTCGCGGTGTCGATTTTATTGCCATGAATACGGATGTGCAGGCTCTGCACCACAATAGCGCTCCCAACAAAATTCACATTGGCAAAACTGTTACCAAGGGTTTGGGCGCCGGCATGGATAGAGAAGTCGGCCGTAAAGCCGCCGAAGAATCCCAAAACGAAATTCGCGAAGCCCTTAAAGATACCGACATGGTATTTATTACCTGCGGTCTCGGCGGAGGAACCGGCACCGGCGCCGCTCCTATTGTTGCCGAAGTTGCCAAAGAGATGGGGGCCTTAACCGTGGCGGTGGTTACCAAACCCTTTTCTTTCGAGGGTCCCCAGCGCGGCGATATTGCCGACAAAGGCTGGGAGGAGTTGGCTAAAAATGTTGATGCCATCATCACCATTCCCAACGACCGTATTTTACAAATTACCGATAAAAAAACCACTTTCACCGACGCTTTTAAAACCGTTGACGATGTTTTGCGCCATGGCGTTCAGGGAATTTCCGAAGTAATTACCATTCCCGGAATGATTAACGTGGATTTTGCCGACGTAAAAACTATTATGAAAGATACCGGTTCGGCGCTTATGGGCATTGGCACCGCCACCGGAGAGAATCGGGCTGTCGAGGCGGCCAAGATGGCCATCTCAAGCCCTCTCCTCGAGCTCTCCATTGATGGCGCGCACGGCATTCTTTTTACCATTACCGGCGGGCCCGATCTGGCCATGTCCGAGGTTAACGAGGCCGCGAGAATCATCACCACTTCGGCCGCCCCTGACGCCAAAATAATTTTTGGTGTCATTATCGACGAAGCCCTTACCGGTACCATGCGCATCACCGTGGTCGCCACCGGCTTTGATGATCGTCGTCCCAGCATTCTTAAAGATGAGGAAAGTTCCGGAGCTTCGTTTCTCGGCTCTGGCAAATACATGCCGAGTAGTTTTTTGAGAAAAGCACAGAAAGATGAAGAAGAAGAGGAAAAGAGATTCAAAAATTTTACTCAACGCAATTCTCCGGCCACCTCCGCGGGCGTTCTGAACGCAAATACCACCAGCGAAAAAACCAGGGGCGCTTCTACGCCGGAAGAGGAAATTGAAATTCCCGCCTTTATTCGTCGAAAAATGGGGATTTAAGCTTCCAGGTTATGCGTTGTCCAGTATGTAATAATCGCGAGGTCAGTGTCGTGGATACTCGCCCGGCCGAAAACGATTTTGCGGTCCGGCGTCGCCGCGAATGCGACAAATGTCATTATCGTTTTTCAACGGTTGAGGAAGTAGAGCTTTTGGATGTTATTGTCGTTAAAAGGGATGGGGAGCGGCAAGGTTACATGCGCGACAAAGTAGAAGACGGCATTCGCCGTTCCCTTACCAAGCGGCCCATTTCCCGAGAAAAATTTCATCGTCTGCTTAACGCTATTGAACGCGATATTCAAAAAAAGAAAAAGCGAGAAATTTCCAGCGGGGCGATTGGTGAAATCGTAATGCGCCATCTTCACGCCGTGGACAAAGTCGCCTACATTCGCTTTGCCAGCGTCTACCGTGATTTTAAAGACGTCAATACCTTTGAAAAAGAACTTAAAAAATTGGTTCGAAAAAGCAAACGCGTCTAATATGTTTAGACATCAAAAAGTCGAGGGAGCCGTTTCGGGGAAAGAAGAGAATTTTCCCGTCGCCCCTCTCCAGGCGGAACTCGCGCCGGGAGAACCGGAGAAAAAGAATCGAGAAGCTAGTCTTGGCACGATTCAGGAGCTCTTGGAGAAAAATCTAAAGTGGTCGCAAATAATTTACGAGCAGAATCGCCGCCTTAGCCACAAACTGCTCTGGTCGGCAGTGGCGAGTTGGATGAGAATGCTTATAATCGTTATCCCGATAATTCTCGGGATCATATTTTTGCCGCCGCTCATAAAACAATTTACGGCTAAATACCGTGGATTGTTAAACGGCGCCAAGTCAGGCCAGCCCGCCGGCTCATCTTCGTCTTTGGAAGAAATGCTCAAACTTTTACCGGTCAACCCAGATCAGAAAGAACAATTAAAAGCGCTATTGAAATAAGTGATATGATCAAAAAAACAAAAATTTGCGCCACCATTGGACCGGCGTGCGACAGTGTAGAAATTTTAACCAGCATGGTGCGGGCGGGAATGAACATCGCCCGTCTTAATTTTTCTCATGGGACCTATGAAAGCCACGCCATTTTGATAAAAAATCTGCGTGCGGTTGAGGAAAAAACCGGCGAGCCGGTAGCGATAATGCAGGATTTGCAGGGTCCGAAAATCCGAATAGGTACAATGCCCGAGGCCGGTGTGGCGGTTAAGGAAGGTGAAAAGATTACTTTCAATACCGCCATAAAAGAGTATGCTAAAGAAGAATTTCCCATTGATTATCCGGATCTGCATAAATATATTCAGCCAGGGGAACGGATTTTGGTGGATGATGGTCACATCGAGGTTTTGGTAGAGGGTGTTGAAGGCACCAAAATAAGGGGTTCGGTGGTGGAGGGCGCCATCATCACCTCGCACA
Source organism: uncultured Gammaproteobacteria bacterium (assembly GCA_964570525.1). Taxonomy (GTDB): domain Bacteria; phylum Patescibacteriota; class Patescibacteriia; order Magasanikbacterales; family GWA2-37-8; genus CAZMYO01. Next base: position 8,283 of record CAZMYO010000065.1, read on the forward strand.
AGGGCTTGAATCTGCCGGATAGTGAACTCACCATGCCGTCCTTGAGTGAAAAAGACATGAACGATCTTAAATTCGGGGTGGAGATGGGAGTAGATTTCGTGGCGTTGTCTTTTGTCCGGACGGCTAAAGATATTTTGGATTTGCGATTTTTAATAAAACAGTACGAAGCCGAACTTTCCGCCCAAGGCGGATCCGCCTTGGGCGGAAAAATAAAAACTGAATATCCCATCCGGTTGGTTTCAAAAATAGAGCGCCACGAGGCCGTGGATAATTTAAAAGAAATTTTGGATGTAACCGACGGCGTAATGGTAGCGAGAGGGGATTTGGGGATGGAAATGCCGGCGGAGGAGGTGCCGCTGGTTCAGAAAAAAATTATTGACGGCGCGAGGGCACTAGCCAAGCCCGTGATTGTGGCGACACAGATGCTTGATTCAATGCGCGAGAATCGCCGCCCCACCCGGGCCGAGGTTTCGGATGTTGCCAACGCCGTAATTGATCATGCCGATGTACTGATGCTGTCCAATGAAACGGCTGTCGGAAAGCACCCCGCGCTCGTTATCAAGACCATGGCGGATATTATTTTAGCCACCGAAAAATCGGCTTATGACGACACCGCCATCCCCCCGATACACAAAGGTGTGGCGACGGAAACCGCCGTCAGCGAGCTTTCCCGGATTTTGGCCGAAGAAGTTAAAGCTAAACTTATTTTGGCGGCTTCCTTATCCGGCGATACCGGCCGTTTAATCAGCCATGTCCGGCCCGAGCTGCCCATCCTCGTCGCCACCGGTTCCGATCGCGTGCGCCGCCAGCTTAATTTATCCTGGGGAGTACGGCCGTTCATCCTCGTACCCTGCAACACCATTGAAGAGCTGGTGGAGCGCACCATCGCCTATATTAAGAAAAATAAATTTGCCAAAGTAGGAGATAAGATGGTGGTAGTGGCCGGTGAGCCGGTGGGGCGTTCCGGGAACGTGAATTTGGTGGAGGTGAGAGAGATAAAGTAGAGATTAAAATTAAATAAAAATATCCTCCGCCTAGGCGGAGGATATTTTTATTTCTTAGTGCAGTGTCGGATATAGCGGAAACTTCTTCGTCATCTCTTTCACTTCTTCTCGTATCTTTTTAAGTTTCTCGTCGTCCTGCCAGTTCATGATCGCGGTGTCAATCCACTCCGCGATTTTTTTCATTTCCGCGTCCTTCAGGCCGCGCGTGGTGATGGCCGGGGTCCCCAGACGAATGCCGGATGGGTCCATCGGCGAGCGGGTATCATCCGGAATCATATTTTTGTTTACGGTGATGCCGGCCATATCCAACGCGATCTGCGCCTCTTTGCCCGATAAGCCCTGGAGTGTTACGTCAATCAAAAGTAAATGGTTATCGGTGCCGCCAAAACAAATTTTATAGTCGCGTTTTTTTAATTCCTCTTCCAAAACTTTAGCGTTTCTTTTTATTTGCCGGGCGTAATCAATAAATTCCGGTTGGAGCGCCTCTTTGAAGGCCACTGCCTTGGCCGCAATCACGTTCTCATGCGGCCCGCCTTGGAGGCCGGGGAACACCGCTTTATCAATTTGCTTCGCCCACTTCTCTTTGCACATAATCATGCCGCCGCGCGGTCCGCGCAGCGTTTTGTGCGTCGTGGTTGTCACCACGTCAAACAGCGGCACCGGATTGTTCATTTCTTTACCAGCGATTAAACCGGCGATGTGGGCAATGTCGGCCATTGTCAGCGCTCCCACCTCATCGGCAATCTCTTTAATTCTTTGATAATCAATTTCCCTGGAATAGGCGGAGTAGCCTACCAAGATCATTTTCGGTTTGTGGATTCGGGCCATTTCTCGCAGATTTTCCAGATCAATGAGCCCCATCTCATTTGTTTTATAACGCACAAAGTTAAATACCTGCGCCATAAACGTTACCGGATGGCCATGAGTAAGGTGGCCGCCATGGGAAAGATCCATCCCCAAAATGGTGTCACCGGGTTTGAGGAGGGCGAAATAAACGGCAATATTAGCCGGCGCGCCCGAAAGCGGTTGAACATTCACATGCTCGGCTCCAAAGAGTTGTTTGGCGCGGTCGATCGCCAGCGTTTCCACCTCGTCAATAAATTCACAGCCGCCATAGTAGCGTTTGCCACTGTACCCCTCGGCGTATTTATTAGTCAAAACCGAACCAAGCGCCTCGAGTACAGCCGGGGAAACAAAATTCTCGGACGGAATCATTTCCAATCCTTCTTCCTGGCGTTTCTGTTCGCGCTTGATGCTGGCGAGAATGTCGGGATCGAACTCCTTAAGACCATGAGTGTACATAATTTCGTTTATTAAGGTTATTAATCTCGCGAATATATCCTAACACCAACCGCCTATTTCGGCAACCGTCCGTATCTTAAATAAAGAAAAGCCCCCGATAGTCATCAGAGGGCAGTGATTACTCGAGCGGTTCCTCGCGTTCTTCTGCGTCCAAATCTTCTTGGGCGAGAATTTCCAACATCAGTTGGCAGGCGCTTAAGAGCTGGAGCAGTACCGGACGTTGCGTTCTGACGCACCAGGAGCTGAATTTATCACCGGATGGGTGGTCGTGAGGTTGGCCAAGAACCAGCAATATTGCCCCGACCATGAGGCAGGCTTGGTCATTATCCCAAATCACCACTTCGACTTTCTCGCCACCCACCTCTTCCACGCTATCATAAATTTGACCCAGTAACTCAACCACATCTTCGGATTCATTGCCAAAGTTCACTCTGGCCAAGCCGTTAAGGAATCCCGTAAAGATTTTCTTGACGTAGTGGGACGCTTCCGGAGAGTCGCCATCGGGAATGCCCATGACCATCAGATCTTCCTCCCGTTCAAAGCCAGGTAGGGTCTGAAAGCGTTCAAAGAAGAGAGTTACGATATGTTTCCACCGCACTGGGTCAGCAATGTGCTGTTTAAGCCACTGCCGCAAGAAAGACACACGCAGAATTGTTACCGGCGGAGGCGTAGCATCGTTTTCCATCCTAAAACTCCTTTTCCCGCCATGAGGCGGGATCCCGCTGTGGCGGGATAATCTTCTTATTTTGGCACGATTAGGAGATAAAAGTCAACCCCAAAAAGAAAAGGCGGACAGAGTCCGCCCGGTGTGAAGAAAGAGCTAAAAAAATCTTGGATAGGCGAGTCGAAGATGTTCCAATCCAACTACCCGTTGCGAATAAGACACATGCAATTGATCGGCGATTAGGCGCGCCGCGGCCATTACTCGCAGTCGGCGAGCTTGGTTGAACTTTGATTTACCGAGCTGAAACTTACCATTGGCGATCTTCCGGATGGCCGGCGCGGCTTTATTTTTGTCACTATAAAAAATGATCCACCTGAGCGCCTGGTAGAGGTATCGCTTGGCCGCGACAAGATGCAAATCACAGAGAGTAAAGAACCACTTTGGGTTGCGCAGTAGCACTCCGCTCTGGACCGGGCCGCAGTAGTTTCTGCCCGGGCAGTGCTGATTAAGCAAAAGCTGAAGTTTTCCCTCCCAAAGCGTGGCTCCCATACTGCTCCACTGCCCCTCCTTTTTGTTCGAAGGAAAAGCATCCTCGCAGAATTTCATTACTCTACCTACCGTTACAGCCGCTCCCCAACGAGGTCCGTTGTCTGTAGTCATTTGTCTTCTCCTTGTGTTACAGCTTATCAATGGTCTATAGAAAAGTCAATTTTTTACTTTAAATTTTTCACCATATACGTCTTCTCCAGCCGGTAGCCAAGCTGGCGGTAATAGTCCCGCACGCCAACACCGGAGATCACCGCTAATTTTTTGATGCCGTGTTGTTTGACAATCTGTTCCGCCTTCTTCACTAATTTTTTTCCGAGCCCTTTATGCTGGCTCGATTCTTTTTCTTGTTTGCCGATGCGCACCAATTGCCCGTAGGTGTGGAGTTCGCGAATGTAAGCTTCGTATGAATTTAATTTTTTATTGGGATGGATTACCGGCGTAGCCACAACGCGCAAGCGGCAAAAAGCAAAAACCACCTCCTGATTAGAGTCTTCTCCGCCAGAGGCGGATGCGCCTTTGGCGCAAAAACTCAAAAAATATTCCGTGCCGCCATTCGTTTGGTACTCATCAATAAATAAATGCGGCGTTAAGTCTTTTATTTTACTAATATCCACATGCCCAACTTCCCGACAGCGCAAACATTTACAAAATAACCCTTCACGTTTCATTTCCGCTTGAATAACCTGCCGTAAATTGGTAACTTTATTTCCTTCTTCAATGTACTGCCCGGGGATATCGCGGATAAGGCGGGAGATGCGGCAATAGCGGGGAACAGCCATTTTAAATTTTTTGAGAACGGTAAACAACTCCTCGGTAGGATAGGCGTGGTACTGGCCCGCTTTAAACCAGTCATAGAGTTCGGAATTTTTAACTACCGAGCAGGGGTAAATTTTAATCATATCCGGGCGGTATCCGGGATCTTTAAAAATAGTAAGAAGCATCTCCAAATCAGTTTCCGGTGTTGCTCCGGGAAGCTGCGGCATGAGGTGGAAATCGGTCTTGAACCCGTAATTTCTTAATAGTTCCGTGCCCGCCTTGGCTTGCTCGGCCGTATGTCCACGCTTAGTCAGCTCCAGTATCTTATTATCCGTATGCTGAATACCGAGTTCGATTCTGGTACAACCCATCTCGCGCATCTGCCACACCGTGTGATAATTAACACAATCCGGCCTGGTTTCAAGCGTGAGGCCGATAATTCGGTGCTTGGCGCGCTCATTTATTTTTTGCTGTTTAAAAAGCTCTGCTTTGATTTTGGAGAGGGGAGAGTTTTCGGTTAAGTCCCTCCTAGTAAGGAGGGTACTCCGATTCGCATCGGAGGGGGAGGTGTTGGTGGACACATCCCGCATCCCTCTTTTTAGAGGGGATTTACCCGTCTCGTTCGCCGCCCGAAACGACTCCAGCACAAACCAGTACTGGTAGCCGAGTGGGTATGAATTCCAGGTGCCGCCTTTGATAATCAACTCAATCTTATCGGTGGGGTGGCCGTTTTTTTCCAAAGCTTCGATGCGTTTCGCCATCTGCTCGTAGGGACTAAATTCCAGCATAAGCGCCCGCATGGCGGCCGGTTCTTCGGATAAATAACTCTTGGGCATGCGCTCATCAAGCGGGCAGTAGACGCATTGTCCCGGGCAAGGATAGGGCTTTACGAGCGAAGTAACAATGGTAACGCCGGAGAGCGTCCGCACCGCGCGGCGGATGAGCAACTTTTCGAGCGGCTTGTTTTGAGTAATGGTTTTATTTTTGAGAAGCTTGTGGTAAGCTAATAGTAATTCAGTTTTAGACGGCAGTTGTTTAGTTTTTGATTTTAATTTTCCAACTATTGAGCGTTTAAGCGCGTTAAATGATTCCTCGGAATGTGGGAGTTGTTTGAGGGCGGTGAGGATGATATGTTCGGTGAGTTTCATAATATAGAATATGGACATTATACAAAAGACTCGGGATGACTACAATAAAATCGCTCGGCACTTTTCCGGCACGCGTTACGATACTTGGCCCGAACTAGAGCAGTTTAAACCAATTATTCAAGATGGTCAATATATTCTGGATTGGGGCTGTGGCAATGGCCGGCTTCTTCTTATGCTCCAAGATAAAAAGATTCATTATTTCGGAGTGGATCAGAGCCAGGGACTCTTAAAAATCGCCAAGAAAAAATATGCCGATCTAATCAAAAATGGTTTGGTTAAATTTTTCTGCACCGCCCATAAAGCAAAGAAGTTTCCGTCAGAATTTTTTGATCTCGTATTTATGGTCGCTTCCTTCCATCATCTGCCGGACAAAAAAACCCGGCTTAATCTTTTAAAGAATGTATATAAGGAAATGAAGACTGGGGGCAAACTTATTATCACCGTCTGGAACCTGGCCAGTAACTGGGCCGAAGAGAAAATTAAAAGAGGCTGGAAGAAAGTAGGTAAAAATGATTACCTGATTCCTTGGAAAAACCCCGAAGGCAAAGTTGAGACAGAGAGGTATTACCACCATTTGGACAAAGAAGAATTGCGCGGGTTGTTGGAGGGGGTGGGATTCAAGATTGAACGTTTGGATTATTATAGTAAAAGTAATTGGACAGATAAAAAAGGAGGCAGGAATTTGGTGGTAATCGCGGCAAAGTAAACGTCTAGATATGCGTATTCTCCAAATAAATAAATTTTTTTACGAGCGCGGGGGAGCGGAGAAGGTACTGTTTGACACCATCCGCGGTTTACGCGAGCGCGGCAACGAGGTGAGCGAATTTTCTGTGATGAACGCTAAAAATGTTTCGTCCGAGTACGCCGCCTACTTCATCAATGAGCTCCCCGAATTCAATAGCACCAGCGGCCTTTCGGCGCAATGGAAAATTTTTAAACATCTGTTTTATTCCCGCGAAGTGGAAGAAAAGCTCACGCGGCTGGTTACCGATTTCAAACCCGATGTGGCGCATATTCATAACGCTTATCACCAGCTTTCCGCCAGTTCTTTTTTAACCTTGCGCCGGCTCAAAGTGCCAATGATACTCACTCTCCACGATGTCTTTCCGCTCTGTCCCAACCATAGTTTGCTTTACGGCGAAACGATAGGAGAGAAATATTTTAAAAACAAACTGTATAATTGCGCGCGCTATCGTTGTATTGATAATAAATTTCTACCGAGTTTAGCCGGAACGCTCGAAGCCTACTACTATCGTATCCAGGGAATTTGGCAGATGGTTGATTTGTTTATCTGCCCCAGTAAATTTATGAAAGATAAGATGGTGGAATATGGATTCCCGGCGGAAAAAATGCGAGTTATGCCTAATCCATTCGAGCTCGTCCCCACCCCCTCGCCGTTCGGCGATAAAGTTGTCTACCTCGGCCGTATTCATTATGAAAAAGGTGTTAAGATTTTCCTGCGCGCCGTTAAAGACCTCAAGGAATACCGGGTGCTTGTCGCCGGCAGCGGTCCCGAAGACCAATGGGTGGAAAACTATATCAGCGCCAATAAATTAACTCATGTCGAAAAACGTGGCTGGGTGAGTGGCGAATCCTGGGCAACGGTTATGAAAGAGGCCAAAGTAATTGTGGTGCCGTCGCTCTTTTTTGAAAATTGTTCGCTCACTATTTTAGAAGCGTTAAGTTATGGGCGATTGGTGGTGGCGGTAGATCGCGGGGGCAACAAGGAAATGATAATTGACGGAAAAACAGGTTTTCTCTGTCGCCCCGAGGATCCGGATGATCTCGCTCGCGCTATAAAAAAAGCGATGAGCATACCCAGCGCTGAAGCCGAACAAATGATTCGGCAGGGGAGAGACCTCGTCGCCAAAAATCATAATCCCGAACAGTATTTTGAAAAGCTCATCAGAGTATATAGGGAAGTCTATAAAGTCAAAAGTCTGTAAAGTCCGTAAAGTCGTAAGCAAATCCCCCCTCGCAGGGGGTACAAGGGGGGGTGTTGGCAACTTTTAAAAAGAATGACCCGCCCCGATGAACATCGGGACGGGCAGGGAGTAGCGTGATGGCTACTTGACGGTGATGTTGATGGTCTTGAAGCAGGCGATCATGGCCTCGGGCAAGGTTTGGCCCGCCGGAAGCGACATTGAGATGCGGCGCAGTACCTCGCGGACCGTTTCGTCGCCGATGGGGATCTCGCGGCAGCAGGCCAAGAGTACCTTGACTAGCTCTGGATCGTAGTTGATTGGCAGCAGGTATTCGTTAAACTCTGCCAGGTTGAGGGTATTGCCATGGGCCAGGATGTGATTCTGCAGTATTTCCGCCCAGGCGGTGCTCAGTATATCCGCCGCCTCGGCCAGAAGCTCTTCCAGTTCTTCGTCGGTTGGCTCCAGCGTACCGAGCGTTTTCCGTAGCTCATCCTTGGCCACCGTAGTCATAGCTGACTCGAAGAGCAGGTAGACCTCGTAGATTTTATTTTCCAGATCTTCACGATTTTTAATTTCGTCGTCCCCGACTTGGTCCATGGTATTTCCTCCTTGGTACAGCCATCCTAGCACTTTGGCCGTGCTTTGTCAAGATTAAAAACCCTCCCGCGGAGGAGGATTTTTCATTTTTACGCCAGAGCAGTGCGGGGTATGAGGTTAAAACTACGCGTTTGTGTAGTGAAGGCGTACTCGTAATCGCGCTTGAGATATTCCCTAAGCGCGGTTTGCCACGGGCGCATGCGGTTAAGGCCTTCGCGCGCCAGGCGTTCGTTCACCAAGTTTTCCGAAGGCGGGCGATTGGCAAAAAACGTATGCGAGAAGTAGCTCGAATCAACCGGCAAAACCTTAACCCGTTTCTCGTAGCCAAGAATTTTTACAATTTCTTTGGCCACGTCATAACGGCTGGCAAAACCAGACGATGCCATGTTGTAGGTGCCCTGGTTACCGGCACGCAAAAGCACGTCAAGATTTTTCGCCAGGTCATGGGTATACGACGGCGTGCCCAGCTTATCGGTAACAGCGTGAATTGTTTTTTGTCCGGCGATAATCTGGGCAACGATGCTGTTCACGAATTTTTTGTCTTTTCCCGGGCCACCACCCATCATCCAACCCGGGCGAATAATCAAGAAATTACGAGCATAGTACTCGGTCATAAGGGCGCCCATCTGTTTGGTGAGGCCATAGGTATTAATTGGTTTCGGTTCGTCATCATCAACATAAAAATCTTTTTGTCCGTCAAAGGTACCGGCGGAGCTTACGTAGACAAGTTTCGCGCCGTTCCGGCCGGCCAGTTGAGCGGCATATTTTACCGCCAAAGCATTGGTAGCGTAGGCGTTCGCTTTGTTGTTTTCACAAGCCTCGAGAGAGGTAAGCGCGGCCAAATGGAAGATGTAGTCGGGGCGGAACGTTGTTACGGCTTTGGCGTAGGCCGCGTAATCGCGTACATCAAGATAGGAAATGTATGGTTCATTGGTATCAACGTCAGTTGCCATAACTTTGCAGTCTTTGGAGAAATGTTCATACATGGCTTGGCCAAGCATGCCACCGGCGCCGGTCATAAGAATACGCTTGGTTCCCCCCGCGCGCGGTGTGTCAATACTAAATTCGGCCGCTGGCGTTTTACTCAAACGGCGAATAATTTTGTAGTATTCGTAGGCAATTCTATCCCAGCTGTATACTAAAGCGGCTCGCTGTCCGGCGCGAGTCCCAAGCGCCAAAGCTTTCTCCGGATTTTCTGTAACTTGGCGGAAGAGGGCGGCCAGGTTCTGTGTGGTCAACGTATAGAAAAGACCGGTGTCACTCAAGATTTCCCGATTTTCCGGTTTGTCGTTAGCCAAGACACAGACGCTTCTGCCCATGGCTTCGATTACGGCTGGAGAAGCTCCGCCAACTTCGGCGGCGCGCACATAGGCCAAAGAATTTTTCACGAGCTTTTTATAGCGAGCGCCAAACACATAACCCAAAAACAAGACGCGGTTATTGGCGGCGGCCTTGATTCTTTTAACGTAATCAGGGTTGTAGCGATTATCACCAACCATTACCAGTGGGTAGACGCTGTCAGATTTTACGTACGCCTCTACCACTAGGAGCGGATTATTCTCCGGTTCAAAACGGGCGACGTAGCTGAAATATTTTTTTGGTTCGAGATTATGTTCTTTAAGAATATTGTCAGCGGTCTGGTCGTACGTCTCAATATCCGTGCCATAGGGAATGAGCGTGCTCTCGGTATGGCGGCAGGTTTTATAAAATTCCTGAACGCTCGCGGCATCAGTTACTATCTCGTGGGCCACAAGAGAGGCCAGGTACGAACAGGCCGCCAGATACCAGCGGGCGAGTAAGCCCCACTTTTTCCGTTGCCAATCTAATCCGTCAACACAAAAGATTACTTTTTTGCCGAAAAGTTTGGCCAAGCCGGCAAAAGGGGCGTTACCCACATTCACTATCACCACCACATCGGCCGTATTCTTGAATAACAAATGCAGCACGCTCAAAAAGGAATGAACCGGCGTGTCAAAAATCTTTTTCGTAATGGTGGGCAGATACACCAAAGCGGCGCCCTTATATTCCTTGGGGCGACTGTTAAAGTAATTTTTTCGGCAATAGACGGTTACCCGGCAGCCCAAACCAACCAAACAGTCCGCCATCTCTTCGGCAAACGTCTCAAAACCACCGTAGCTGTTGGGAATGCCGCGGTGGCCCAAAATGGCCACTTTAAGGCCTTGATTTTTCGGGTTAGAAACAGTATTTCTCATAGAGTTTTAGTAGTAGCTAAAACAGATCAGTATAGCACAATTTAGCGCTTTTGTCAAACGTATCCGGTCTGCAAGGGATAAATTTGGCTAAACTAAGTTGTTTGTGGCCGGTGTGGATAATTTTGTTGACCGCCCCACAGGGCCATGCTACAGTTAAAATAATATGTATTCATGTCATTCCCACAGTCTATTTACGATGAACAAGGTAAACGATCTTACCTTGATTATTGTAGATTTGTTAACATGGGGTGATAGTGCGCCGAGTGTCTAGCCTAAAGCTAAAGCTTAAGCCACAATCACCCTGAAAAAATTCAGGGTGATTTTAGTTCAAGGTGAGAAGTTTAGTCGTCGGCGGAGCGAGAGAGAAGAGAGGAGAGCATGACGGAAAAATGTACCGGGGAAACTACCAGCAAGAAATATAATGCCTGGCTTAGCCGACTGCTTAATGGAGAGATCAAGAAGGGGCAGGGTTTAGAGGTTCCTAAGAATATTTCTTTTTTGCATCCCTGCGGCTGCCGACATAGCGATAAGCACGAGCTTAAGGTAACTCGTCAGGGCAAAATAATTATTTGTCTGAGTTGCAAAAAGCCAATCACGTATCGCGCTGAAGAATAACCTTCAGCGCCACCCTAACAAGAGGTAAAGAAGATGGAGAGAGAGCAGAAGGAGACCCTCCCCGGACATCCCATGAACGGGGGGGACGAAGTCGCGGCGCCCACGATCCCACAGGATCTTGCCAAGGTGGCCGCGCCAACCGAGCGCGAGCCGGATCCGCGCGCGCCGGGCCCGGTGAGCGGCCACCCCCTGGGTCGGTTCCTCAAGGTGCCGGAAGGGTGCTTCCTGGTTCACGACCCGTTCGGAATTGGCGGGGCCTCCGCGGTGCCGATCGCGGACTATCCCAGGCTGCACGTGCGGCAGAAGTAAAAAACTCAAGGGGGGACTACCAGAAATCTCTGGTAGTCCCCCCCCAAATCTCATTATTAAAGTGGTCGGCGGGCCGCTTCTTATTTTTTTAAAGGTGTGGAAATTATTGGAGAGCTGTGATACAATGTCCAAGTTGATAATGTTAAAATTATAAGTGAAGCTTGAGAAATTATGGGGAGTCTTATTGATGGACAAGCAATTGCCAAAAAAATTAACGCCGGCGCCAAGCGTAAAGTAACTCAATTGCGCAAACAGGGAATCGTTCCCAAACTCGCCGTTGTTTTAGTTGGAGAAAATAAGGCTTCCAAAGTCTATGTTTCCCGCAAAGAAAAAGCCGCCAGAGAATTAGGAATTAATTTTACACTTCATAAATTTCCAACTGACGTCACGCAACAAAAATTACTCGAGGAACTCCGTATTATTCAGGCCGATACCGAGCTTTCCGGACTTATTATCCAGCTGCCGTTGCCGGAGCGTCTTTACACACGCGAAATTTTAAACGCCATTAAGCCTGGTTTGGACGCGGACTACCTCACGGATTTTAATTTAGGCAAGCTTGTCAGCAAATCCAATCCGCTGGATCCGCCGACCGCGAGCGCCGCCCTGAATATTTTAAAAGAACTAAAGATAGGCCTTATCGGAAAAGATGTTGTTGTAATTGGAGCGGGATTTTTGGTCGGCAAGCCCATTACCCTAATGCTCATAAATTCTCGCGCCACCGTCACCGTGTGCAACAGCTCCACTAAAAATTTAGAAAAGAAATGCCAAGAAGCAGACATTATCGTAAGCTGTGTCGGCAAAAGGAATTTAGTGGTCGGCTCGATGGTAAAAAAGGGCGCGGTAGTAATCGACTGTGGATTTGTGTTTGAAAACGGAGTTGTTTCCGGCGACGTCAATGTTTCCGAGGTAATGAAAACAGCCTCGCTGGTTACACCCACTCCGGGCGGCGTTGGTCCGATAACGGTAGCCAAGTTATTGCAGAACGTCGTTTTGTTGGCGGAAAGAAAGTTGAAGATTAAAGATTGAAGATTAACATTGAAGACGTTTTCAACTCACACTAATCTTTTGATCTTAAATCTTGAATCTTCGTCCGTATGTGGCTTTATATCGCGCTCATTGGCTACGGCGTTTTGGCGGTGGTAAATATCCTGGATAAATTTATTCTCTCCAAAGAAAAAGTTAAGCCAATTGTTTTTGTTTTTTATTCCGCGATTTCCATTATTCCCATAATTTTTTTAATTCCCTTCGGAGTACAGAATCTAACTACTGGTAATCAATGGCTGGCGGCAATAGTCTCCGGGGTGAGCTTTATCCTCGGGCTCTATGCCATGTATGTCGGTTTTGAAGAAAGTGAAATTAGCCATGTAGGTCCTTTGGTTGGCGCGGCGATACCTTTTTTTGTGGTGCTTTTGGCCCGGGTATTTTTAAAAGAAAGCATTACCTTTGGGCAAAGCATCGCTATCGTCGTTCTAATTCTTGGGTCGCTCCTCATTTCTTTTGAGAAAAGCAAGCTCCATCAGGGCTGGCACCGCGGAATGCTGTGGGGATTATTCGCCGGCTTATTTTTTGGCATTTCCCATGTCGCCTCAAAATATATGTATGGCGCCGTTGGTTTCTACAGCGGGCTCGTTTGGACGCGGGCCGCCATGGGCCTCTCGGGAGTGTTTCTCCTCACCTCTCCGATGGTCAGGGAGAGTATATTCAGAAAAAAAATCGCTGTGGCTAAATCGCCAGCCAATAAAATGGTACTGATCATAGTTAACAAGGCTTTGGCTGTGGTAGGGGTCGTGCTCGTTCAATATGCCATCGCTTTGGGCAGTGTTTCGCTAGTGAACGCTCTGGGCGGGGCACAATTTGCCATCCTCATAATCTTGGTGGCCGTCTTATCCAAATTTTTACCGCGGTTTTTTAAAGAAAAGTACGCGCGCGGCGAGCTTATTCAAGAGGGCTTGGCGGTGGCTGTAATCGCTTTTGGCTTGGCACTATTGTTGGTTTAAAATAATACAAGCGAAGAAATTATGAGCAAAAGATTTTTAATTGTTTCATTGGTAATAATTTTTTGCGTTGTCGCGGCGTATCTGTATTTATTGGTTAGAAAAGAAAATTTCCTCTCCCTGGTCTACGGCGTAAGTTTTGACCCGGAATACGCCGGCTACCTCAAGCTTGATCCTCAAAAAGTTTACCGGACGATTTTGGATGATTGGAGATTCCGGAATATCCGTCTTTCCGCGCGCTGGGATAAGCTGGAAAAAGAAAGAGGGATTTTTGATTTCAAAGAACTGGATTGGCAGATGGACGAAGCCGCCGCCGCCCGCGCAAAAATTGTTTTGGCGATTGGGCAAAAGACGCCGCGCTGGCCGGAGTGCCATCTACCCGCCTGGGCAGTAAAATTGCCGGAAACAGAATATCGTCAGGCGTTAAACAAGTTTATTGAGCGGACGGTGGAAAGATACAAGAATCATCCGGCCTTGGAAATTTGGCAGGTAGAAAATGAGCCGTTTCTGCCCTTTGGCGTGTGTCCTATTTTTGATAAAAAAATGTTACTCGGCGAGCTTGATCTGATTAAACGGATTGATCCGCATCATCCTACGCTCGTAACCGATAGTGGCGAATTAAGTACCTGGCGTCGCACCGCGCGAGTCGCCGATTTGTTTGGCACCACCATGTACCGCGTGGTCTGGAATAAAAACCTGGGCTATCTAAACTATGATTGGCTGCCGCCATCTTTTTATCGAGCCAAATTGTGGCTAAATCAGCGCGCTGCCGGGCAGGCGTATATAACGGAGTTGCAGGCCGAACCCTGGATAACCAATCGGCCGATTGAACAGATGCCAATGACCGAACAATACAAATCCATGAATTTGACTCGGCTCAAAAAAAATTTGATGTATGCCGGCCAAACCGGTTTTCCGCGCGCTTATCTGTGGGGAGCGGAGTGGTGGTATTGGTTGAAAGAAAGAGGAGTAACCGCAATTCCGGATTTCATCGCTACTCTCAATAAGTAACGGTTGACGTGAAGTGGATTTTAGGATAAGGTGGGGGATAATTCACGCACGCCTAGCTCAGCTGGTTAGAGCACCTCGTTTACACCGAGGGGGTCAGGGGTTCAAATCCCTTGGCGTGCACCAGGGGATTTGAAAAAAAAGGAGAAGCCAATGAAACGAGAAAGGCCGTGGATTATGAGGATATACGCGGGACAGAGTGATTGTGAAACAACCAACGCTCTCTTCCGCAACAACCTTGCCAAAGGACAAACGGGATTAAGTGTCGCCTTTGATCTTCCGACGCAGATGGGGCGCGATTCCGATCACCCCTTGGCTCAAGGTGAAGTTGGCAGAACGGGTGTGCCAATATGCACGATTGAGGACATGGAACAACTATTTGCCGGCATCCCGCTGGATGCGGCCAATACCTCGATGACCATCAACGCAACCGCCGCGTGGCTATTGGCTCTGTATATTGCAGTGGCGGAACGCCAAGGAGTAAACCAAAGCCGGTTGCGCGGTACCACCCAGAATGACATCCTGAAAGAGTATGAATCTCGTCATACTTACATTTTTCCTCCGGAACCATCGCTCGCAATCATGGCTGACGTTGTCGAATACGCGGTCAAGCACATTCCAAACTGGAACCCAACGAATCTTTGTAGCTACCACCTTCAAGAGGCTGGCGCTACCCCAGTACAAGAAGTGGCGATTACTCTCGCCAATGCCTTCTTGCTGCTCGATCGCGTGAGGACGCGTCGGGATGTTTCAATGCCCGATGTTGTCGGACGCATATCATTCTTTGTAGACGCCGGCATTCGCTTCGTTGAGGAAATATGTAAACTGAAGGCGTTTGCTCGGCTTTGGGATCGTTACGCCCTGGAGCGCTATGGTGTGAACGATTTGACGCAACGGCGTTTTCGATTCGGAGTTCAAGTAAATTCGATCAACCTCCAGGCGCAACAACCAGAAAATAATGTACAGCGCATTTGCTTCGAACTCCTGGCAGCCACGCTCTCTAGTGAAGCGCGAGCGCGCTCGGTACAGTTGCCAGCTTGGAACGAAGCGGGGGGGCTGCCGAGACCGCAAGATCAACAATGGTCATTGCGTATTCAGCAAGTACTGGCCTACGAGTCTGATTTGTTAGAATACGGAGACATTTTCGATGGTTCTACCGTTATCGAGAATAAAGTTCAAGCAATGATGATTGAGGTGGAGCAAGAGCTCGGAAGACTTCAGAATATCAATAGTGTCGAGCAGTTCATTGAAACTGTAGACCAAGCGATTTGGACAAGTTTCAGCGAACGCTGTCGGCGAATCAAAGAGGGGGAAGTTACGGTGGTTGGAGTAAATAAATTTCAAGAGTCAGAATTTTCTCCGGTTCTTGCTAGCGCCTCTAAAGTTGCAGTGGTAAACCCCGGTGGGGAGCAGAAGCAGGTAGAACGGCTCCGCGCCTTTAGGGCTAAAAGAAACCTCGGCGCTGTCGCGTCCGCCATCCTCTCCCTTGAGGACGCGGTTAAAAGCGGCTCAAACATTATGGGGGCCTCCATTAAAGCAGCGCAGGCGGGCGTAACAACCGGCGAGTGGGCCGATACGCTCCGCAAGGTATTCGGAGAGTACCAAATTACTTCGCGCTTTTAGCGATACCTTTAAAGGCCTTAACTTCAAAAACGAAGTTGGGGCCTATTCTTTTTGTTACTGGCTTCCCGCTTAGCGGTACTAGCAGTAGCAATCCGCCTCCGGCGGATTTCCGATCATCTGCCTAGGCGGACAGGGTAAGCGGGCCACTAATAAACCGGCCTCTATTGTCTATGCGTCAGCGCCAAAATATGGTATATTTTAGAGTATGATTAACGATCATCCGATTGTTCTCCACCGGGGAATCTATAAAAAAACTGCCACGCTGTCCGAGGCAATTTTTATGATTACCGGCTTGACGATTGGCGCCGGTATTCTTGGTATTCCGTATGTTGTGGCGCAGGCCGGTCTGGTCGTGGGATTGGCGCAGATCGCTGGTTTGGGAATTATTACTTTGTTTTTAAACATAATGATTGGCGAAATCGCGGTCAAAGCCCAAGAGAATATGCAACTGCCGGGGCTCGCCCAGAAGTATTTGGGTAGTTCGGCCAAAGCGATTTTATCCATTATCTTAGCTTTTGGATCTCTGGGAGCGCTTTTGGCCTACGTCGTCGGTGAGGGCGCCGCTCTCGCCGCGCTTTTCGGCGGCGACGCGTTTTCCTGGAGCATAATTTTTTGGTCGCTGGCGAGTTATTTTGTCTGGCGCGGTCTTGGTACCGTTAAGATTTTCGAAAAGATTGTTAGCTTTGCCGTTATTCTCATCATTGTTTTTTTATCGGTCTATTTATTGCCCGCTGTCCGCGCCGAGAATTTTTTTTATTTTAACCTCGGCAATATTTTTCTTCCCTTTGGCGTCATCTTGTTCGCGCTTAACGGCGCTCCGGCAATCGCCGAGGCCCACGCGCTTCTGCCTGGCCAGCCGCGCGCTTTTCGCCGGGCCGTCGTTATTGGCACACTGATCCCTATCGTGGTGTATCTCTTGTTTGCTGTTGCCGTCGTCGGGGTAAGCGGACAGCGTGTCAGCGAGGTGGCAACGGTTGGTTTGGGCGCGCAGTTTGGCGCCGGTATTTCTGTCTTGGCCAATGTATTCGCGATCCTGGCGATGGCTACTGGTTTTGTCGGTCTCGGCACCGCGCTTCGCGATACCCTCCGCTGGGATTATCGGCTATCCGGTTGGCTCGCCACTTTATTCGTTATTTCTTTTCCTCTGACTCTGTTTCTTCTTGGCATCAAGAGTTTTGTCGCTATTCTGGGAGTTGTCGGCGGTTTGTTTATCGCCGTTGAATCAATATTCATGGTAATTATTTATTGGGTGGCAAGGCGCCGGGGCGATGCTACGGATGGTGGTTTTGCCGTTAGACACGCGTTACTTTTGGGAATTCCGGTGTTGATTATTTTTACAATTGTTGCCTTGCTAAGCATTGCTAAATTTTTTGTAAAGTGAAATTGGCGGGCCACTTTCTATTTTTTTTAGTTTGGTATATACTACCAGTAGTTATTTCAAGAAAATGGTGTTCGTTGTTGGCTGGTTTCATCATCCAGGGTCGATAGGATGATTACTATTCAACAACTTCCCCCTATCTTCTTGGGTAAAACATGTCATTGCGAGGAGTCGAGCGAGAGCGAGGCGACGCGGCAATCCCCTGGCTATAGGAATAAGCTAGCTAGAAAAAACAGGGATTGCTTCGTCGTCGTGCGAACTCCTTCTCGCAATGACACTTATTCCCTAATTTTTTAACATGTCAGAAAATTTTCTTTTTACCTCCGAATCGGTTACCGAAGGGCACCCCGATAAAATTTGCGATCAGATTTCCGATGCCGTGCTCGATAGTCTGCTTGCTCAAGATCCGCGCTCACGAGTGGCGGTAGAATGTTTTACCACCACCGGACTCGTGATTGTTGGCGGCGAGGTTACCACGCGCGGGATTGTTGACGTGCAAAAAATCGCGCGCGCGGTGCTCCTTAATATCGGTTATACCGACCCCGCTTACGGCATTGATGCCGAGCACGCGGGAATTCTATCCTCAATCCACGAGCAGTCGCCCGATATCGCCCAGGGTGTCAACCAAACAAGCGTTGAAGAGCAAGGTGCCGGCGACCAGGGCCTCATGTTCGGCTACGCCTGTGACGAAACGCCGGAGCTTATGCCCCTCCCGATAATGCTCGCGCATCGATTGGCGGAGCGCCTCGCTCTAGTTCGCAAAGACGGCACCATCCCGTATCTGCGTCCGGATGGAAAATCGCAAGTGGCCGTGGAATATCGCGATCATCGGCCGGTGCGTCTGCATAACGTAATTATTTCCGCCCAGCATCATCCCGAAGTACCACTTGATCAGTTGAGGAAAGATATTGCCGAGCAGGTTATTGAGCCGGTGTGCGCCCGGTATCTGGATGAGCGGACCGAGCTCTATATCAATATGACCGGCCGTTTTGTCATCGGCGGCCCCCAGGGTGACACCGGCCTCACCGGCCGCAAGATTATTGTCGATACCTATGGCGGCATGGGACGGCATGGGGGCGGCCGTTTCTCGGGCAAAGACCCATCCAAGGTAGATCGCTCCGGGGCCTATATGGCACGTTACGTGGCTAAGAATATTGTCGCGGCCGGGCTCGCCAAGCGCTGTGAGGTGCAGGTGGCCTATGTCATCGGTCGGGCCGAGCCCACGAGTATCAACATCAACACCTTTGATACCGGGCGAAGTAGCGACGACACTCTGGTAGAAATTGTAAAAAAGATATTTGATTTCCGCCCGGGCAAAATCATTGAACAACTCAATCTTCTCCGCCCCATCTATCGCCCCACCGCCGCCTACGGCCACTTCGGTCGCGCCGGTTTCCCTTGGGAGATAACTGATAAAGTGGAAGAGCTGGCTTCCAGGTTTTACGGGGTACTTTAATACCAATTGTCATTCTGAGCAAAGCGACCGCGTGTCGCCTAAAGCTTCAGCGGTGGCGCAAGAATCTCTTCCGGTTGGTTAAAGAATAACCGGTATGCTATAGTGAAATTGATTTTGAAGATATAATATGCAAGAAAACCGTGAACATCCCAAACGTCAGACGCCCTTTCTCATCACTCTCCTTAAGGGACGGTTGACCCTGGCCGAGTATCTAGCCATATCTTCTGAGGAAAAAAAGAAACGAATCGCCAAGGCGGAAATTGGCCTCGCTTCACCAGTAGATCCGAAGTACATTCGTATTGCAGACTGACGTGCCCCAATGAGCTAGGTGGATGGATTTTTTATTAACCAAATAAACCACTGGTGAAGTGACTGATACTTTTTGTTGGCAAAAAGTATCGCAAAAACCACTGGGGGTACAGAACTCGTGCATTACCGTTACATTACTTCTCAGCATTGTGTCGGGGCACTCAAACAGCTGTACCCCCAGACCCCCAGGGAGGCGTTGGCAAATGCTCTGGGCGGAAGTCTCTTATAATCTGCGTAATCCAAATTGTATCTGCGTAATCTGTGTTTTAAGTTATCTCGCCCCCACCTGCGCCCCGGCGGAAGATCCTCGATCATTGGCATTAAGAACATTATCGAGACTGTCATTTTTCAAAGAGAATTCTTTATTCACCACCGCGTCAGTCGCCGAAAAGTTAATATTTTTAAGCAACGGCACCGTTTTACCGATCATCTCCGGCGTGGGGTTTATCGCCACTTCAAAATAGAGGCCCATGAGGCTGTGGGCCGGGAGTTCCCGATAACTCCACAGCACCTTCCGGTTCGCGGCCTCGTATTTAAGTTCCGGCCCCACGGTAACACTTTGTTTTCCGGTAAACTCAACGCCAGGCGGCAGGCTCGCTTCAAAAACCGGATCACGCGCCGGATTGGTGGTATTCACAACACGCACAAAAATCCAATACTTGGTAATTTCACCGAACACCGGCGGCAACGGTCCGCGGCCCAACTGGTCGCCTTCCGGAGTATAGTAACGCGCCTCGCTCTTCATTGAGAGCTCCGTTGCCAAGGGAATCTTGGCCGAGTTCCCCGATTCGCTAAGCGTTTGGCTCGGCACTTCGGTCATTTCTCCCTCGAGCGTTGGCTTCACCGAGAAGTATGATTCTTCCTGCGCTAGTGAGAAAGATGGCAGGAGCAGTAACCGGACGGTAAAAGTATCAGAAATTTGTTCAGCCCCCGGGGTTAAAGCGGAGTGGTTGGCGGCGTCAGCGACCAAACTATTGCCGTCAATCTTAAGATTGTTTTCTTTGGCTGTGGCTTTGAGATCTACTACGCCGGGGGTGAAAGCAAGGCGCAGTTTAAGATTTTTAAGACCAACTCCGCCATTCTTTTTCCATTGAATTTCTATCGGTAGTTTCTGCCCCGGTTCGGCAAAGGCGGGCGGGGCAAGGAAGCGAATTTGGGAAAAAATTTGTGGAGAAAAAATAGCCACGCTCTGTTTTTCGCTCAATTGTTGAAATAATTGCCCGTTAGCCGACACAGTCGCGCGCGCGGTGAAGGAGAATCGGTCGGTTTTGGGCGGTGGAGTAACAAAGCCGGTAATTGTTTTTGTTTCGTTTGGTTTCAAAACAATGTCGGTAAGATTTTTTTGGCTAGCGACAATTTTTCCGGGACTAAACTGAATGATGATATTCTCCACGGAGCGATCTCCATTATTGGTGAGCGTATAGGTAAAAGGTAATGGATATTCGGGGAATGAGCTTGAGGTTACGACAAGAGAATCTTTAAGGATACTCTCGGGAAGTATGGCAATAAAGGTAGCGAGTTTTTGCTCCTGCCTCCGAGTGGTATCCGGGCGGTAAGAAAAGCTAGCGACGATTTTTTCCTCGTGATTAGGTTCGGCCCACCACCAACCGTTTATCTCCGCCCCCCCATCTTCCCCCGGCTTAACAGCGGGAAGTTTAAAGATAATGTTTTTATATAAAATATTTTCCGGTGTAATATTTTTGTCCGCAATAATAAATCCAGCCGGCAAGCGAAGGTTTAAACTGACATCCGAAAGAGTTGTTTTACTACGGTTGGCGTAGTGAATGACCAGGCGCGCCTCATCGCCGCTTCGGACGCGGTCGTTTCCAAACGAAAGGGAAAGGTCTACCAAGTCAACAATTCCCGGTTTCCAGAAAAAGTAGAATATACCGGTAAAGAGGAGAACCAAAGCCAGAAACACCAGCAGTAGATCTAGTGTAAATAATTTTTTGGAATGACGATATATTCCGCGGTAACGGGAATGGTAATTTTTGTGGAAGAATTTGTAGATAGTTTTGAACATAGAAATCATTAGAAATTATATGATTTTTAAGGTCAAATGTCAAACTAAAAAAGATTCATCTTCGTCTACCCGCGGATAGTGATGATACTTTTTGCCACCAAAAAGTATCGCAAAAAGTGCTGGGGGCGCAGAACTCGCGTCTCATCTGGCCACGTCACATCGTTGTGGCAGGGCGCTCAAACAGCTGCGCCCCCAGACCCCAGGGCAGAGAGGGACAACATCCTAGAACAAAAATCCCCCAGCATGTTAGGCTGAGGGAGGTCATTCAAAGTAAAGTTTTTATTTTTTTAGAGTGATACCGGCGCTTCGGAGTTCGTCTCTTGAGGAGACGCTGGTTCATTTTTCGAAGATTTCTTTTCAAATAGTTTCGCGGTCTTTTCAGCCGGAGGAGTGGGAGACAGAGATTTTGGGTTGGGGGAGAATAGGGTGTTTTTAATTTTCCACTTATCCACAAACTGACCGATACCCTTTTTTAACAATTTATTTTTAACGGTGGTATGACGTTGCGACCACTTTACCAAACTTTCAAAATTGAGCTTATATCGCCCAGCTACTACCACATAGGTCACCTCTTGGGCGCGAATAGCCCGTCGAATAGTTTGGGTGTTTACTCCAAAAAGTCGGGCCGCCTCTGAAACAGAGACCCTGATTATTTCTTTAGAATCTAATTTATTAGGCAAATCCATAGCTATTTGTCTAGAGTAATGTATACAAATAATAGCAAAAAGAGAGTAGTTTGTCAAGGGCGGAGCAAATCCCCGCGCTTGGGCGGAGAAGGCCTTAAGGCCAGAAATGGGTGAGGTAGTTGAGCCAATTGGACACTCACCGATCTCACCCACTCCTACCCCGCGCTCCGCCGGCATAGCCTTTGGCGACGCACGGCCCAAGCGGGGATTTGTCTACACTAGTGTATACAAATATTTAAACAAAACAGCAGAATTAAGCCAATAAATTTATATTTTATCATTAATTTAAATTTGTCTACACTAGTGTAGACAAATATTGTCATTACGAGTGCGCCTCATCGGCGCATTCCACCTCACCGGTGGATCTACCTAAGAGGTACGACCGTCGGAGAGGCAGAGAGCGTAGCGGAGTATCGCTCGCCTTGGCGTAGCCACGCTTCGGCGAAGCCAGGCCGTTTGTTCTTCACTTCTCGCAATGACAGTATTATATAATGAGTATAAATGTTTGACCATTTAGGCTATTTTTGGTACTATATGGACTATCCAATTTAATCAAGAGGTTAGCGAAATCAACGCAGTGGCTTCGAGCAGATCGGTGACACCTGTAACACTTTTACTTTTTTTCCGTCTTCTAGAATGCCAGGTAAAATAGCAGAAAAAATACTCCTCTATAAGTTGCGCGTTAAACAAGATCCGGAAGCTTACGCGACTCTTTACGATAATTATGTAAAACAGATTTACCGGTTTGTTTTTTTTAAGGTTTCTTCACATGAAGAAGCCGAAGATATCACCTCCGAGGTATTTTTGAAAGCTTGGCATTACGTTCAAGAAAATAAAGAGATTAAAAGTTTTAGCGGTTTGCTCTATCGCGTCGCCCGCAACTGCATCATAGATTTGTATCGCCTCAAGGCGAGCAAACCCGAGGTTTTTTCTGATGAACCGATTGAAGTAAGCGATGAGGGAAATTGGTATACCGACCTACATACTAAAGTGGAAGCAAAAAAAATCATTCAAGCGTTAAAAAAATTAAAACAAGAATATCAAGAAGTGATTACCTTGCGATACGTTGATGAGCTCGAAGTGGCTGAAATCGCCGAAATTGTGGGTAAGAGGAAAATTGCGATTAGAGTAACGTTACATCGAGCGCTTAAAAAACTTAAGGAAATTTTGGCGCAAAATTGATATGTCGCGTGATTTAATTAGACAATTAAAACAATTAAAGCATGTTGAGGTGAACCCGGGAAAAGAGTGGCTAAAAACAAGCCGCGAGCTTTTGTTATCCCAAATAAAAAATACCGTTTCAGAAACTTCTTCAGTCAGAACTTCCGAAAAGCTCTGGTCCGGTCTTTCTATATTCTTACCCAAGCCTCTTGTTTATAATGTCGTTCGTCCCGTAGCATTGCTCTTGGTAGTAGCGATAGTGGCGACAACCGCCTATTCCGGTACGGTTAAAGCATCCTACGAAACTCTGCCGGGCGACTGGCTCTACCCGGCTAAGCGCGCTACCGAAAAAACCCAGGTGACCGTGGCCTCAATTTTTGGCGATAATAATACCGAAACTAAATTACATGTTGAATTTGCCAAGCGGCGCGCCGCCGAGACCAAGCAAATGGTGCAATCCGGCGATCCGGGAAGGTCGGCCCAGCTTACGGCCACGGTTGCCGATCTTAAGACCGAAATAAACAGCATCAATACTAAATTAGAAGAGACCAAGCAAAACTCTTCCAATATGCAAGCCCAGGTAGTAAAAGATGTAAAGCAAAATTCCGAGGAAATTAAAAATGTATTGCAAGAAGTAAAGAATAATCTTTCGGTCAGCACCACGACAGCCAATAAAATACTTTCTAAAGAAGTAAGTGAAACCAAAGATTTGGTCAAGGATGTTTCCAATAAAGCGGTGGAAGTAATGGTGGCTAAACATTTGGGTGGCGATGCCGGTGTTTCTGAAAAAGAAGTAAAACAAGAAATTTCCAATTCACTCCGGAACTCGGCCAGCGACGCGGTGGAATCAAAGCAGAACATTGACGGCGCCAAGACGGCCATGGAAGCGGCCAAAATAGAAGTAAAGGATTTGGCTCTCGGCGGACACAACAATTTCGGTTTGGCCACCAAAGAAATCACTGATAAAATTGCTACGGTGGCCAATCAGACCGTGGCGGCCGTGATCAAGACCGAAGTAGCGACCGCTGAACTTGGCAAGAGAATCACCGAAGCCAACGTATTTTTGAACAATAATGATTTGGCTAAAGCGGTAGGCAAGATGAAAGAAGCCAGCCAGGCTACTAAAGAGGTGGAGAAAATTTCGGATAACACCATTGAAAAAACCCAGACTGTTTTGCCGATTGTTCAAGTTATTAAGGATGTAACTAATGGTGGGCCCACGCCCAGCGCTTCTACCACCAAGGATCTGCTCCTCCTTATCGCCACAACCACTGTACCGATTTCTACCACGCCGGCAAACACCTCCACGAACGCAACCGCGCCGAAAAGTTTACCACTGATAGTTTCGGAAGAACCTGCCTACCGGCAGGCAGGCCTAAAATAACAAAATAAAAAAGCGTATCTCTTTCCTAAAGTGACTTTTTATAAAGAAATTACTTTAGGAGAGAGATAGTTATTAATAAGGGAACGGCGCACAAAGGTCGAAGGCCAATAGTGGCTTGCCCGCTTCCACTGTATCTCAACGCCGGCCTCACGGCAGACGCTTGAGAAAAGTCTAATTTATAAATTTTACTATGTCGAATGTATTAAAAACGGGAAAGAAAGTCTTTACCGTCGGCGTAGCGTTCACCACCATGCTGTGGTCGGTGCTCGGTTCAGCGTTCTTCGTAATGCTGCCAGCCACCGCCGCCGCCTGCCCGGCTTTAGCCGCTGGAGAAATGATTAAAGTCTCCGGCAAGCCAGCCATCTACACGGTGAACAACGACCTAAAGGTTTTATATTTCCCCAGTGGTGACGAATTCAAGAGCTGGAATTCCAACGAGTCATACGGTGGTTACACTACCGTAAATCAGGAATGCTTTGACTCTTTGCAAGTTCCCAGCACCTACCCTGGCGCCGCCAACTACCGCGCGGGTAGCTATGTCGTGAAGAGACCTTCTTCCGACCAATGGTATGTTGTTGAGCCTAACAACACTCTAGCTAAGGTTACTGTGGAAGCAGCCAAAGCTTTGTACGGTTCTTCCGTCAAAGCGATGACCGTTGCCGACGCCTTCTGGCCCCACTATGTAAATCGTGGCGCCGATGTAACCGAGGCTAAGGCACACCCAGGCATGCTCGTCTCAAACGGCGGCAAGACCTGGTTGGTAGATGCCGCTGGCAAGTTACGTGAAGTATCGGCCACCGGTATGACTGCCAACCGTCTTAAAGCGGCCTTTGTTCGCGCTCTTCCCGATTCCGCGGTGGCTGGCTTAATGGCTGGCGACAAGGTTGATGCCGAAGTACTGTCCCTTTCCGATCGCACCCAAAGCGGCGGAGTCAAGGCGGCAACACCCGCTCCCGGAACACCAACAACACCAGTAACTGGCGGTGACTTAAACGTAGCGTTAGCAGCCGATAATCCATTTGCCGCTACGATCGTTTCTGATAACGCTGGCACTTCAAATGGCGCTCAAGCCATGATTCCGATTCTAAAGTTGAACCTGACTGCCGGCGGCGTAGGCGATGCCAAAGTTACTGTTTTGAAGTTAAAGCGAGGCGGCGTTTCCGCTGATACGGATATCAGCAACATGTATCTCTTTGACGGTGATACCAAGTTGGCCAGCAACCCGAGTGTTGCCAACAACATGGTCACCTTCACAAATGTCGCTGGTTTACTCACTGTTCCAAAAGGCACGACCAAAGCCGTTATGGTTAAGCTTGACCTCAAGAACAGTGTTTCTTCGGGAAAGACTTACACCTTCTCGGTGGCTGACGCTGCTAGCGTCACGCTCGCCGGTGGAGGCACCACTTCCGGAACCTTCCCGGTCATGAGTAACATAATGACGAGCGCCTCGGTAACCGACCTTGGTAAATTAGTCATTACCAACGTCAGCCCGACGGCCGCCGGTACAGTTGATCCTGGCACCACTGGCTTTGAGATCTGGAGATTCACCGTCGCCAGCACCAACCAAGACATGGAAGTGAGCAAAATGATGTTCACCTTGGTAGGATCCGTCAACCCAGGAGACCTCAAGAATATCACTCTTTGGGATGGCGCCACTAAAATTGGCGAACCGGTTGTTGATATGGCTGCCGACAAGACCGTTACTTTAGGTCTCTCGGCCAAGCCGTATTTGGTAACGAAGGGTCAAACCAGAACATTGAGCCTAAAGGCTGACATTGTCGCTGGTACCAATCGTACCTTCTACGCTTCAATTCAGAATTCTGGAGACGTAGTAACCTTCGATAAAAACTATGGTGTGTTTGTGAAGACCAACGGTACTGACACCTTCACGGTGCTCCAGGCCGGTGGCGCAAGCTCGGTTAACTTTACCATTAATACTGGTAGCTTAACCCAGACCCTAGCTTCCGATTCACCAACTGGCAACATTGCTGACGCCGCTACCAACATCACCCTCGGCAAATTCCTCTGGAAAGCCAATGGTGAAGATGTTAAGATCTCGAGCTTAAGCGTATCTTCCACCTCATCCGGCAACACCATTTCTAACCTTCGATTGTTAGTGAATGGTTCACAAGTCGGCAGTTCCATCGCTTCGCACACGGCGAGCAACGGCGCTGACACAGGCTGGGGAACGTTTGGCAACAGCTTTATCGTTAAAGCTGGCACCAGCGCGACCGTTACGGTTGTTGGTGATACCACCCACAGTAGCGTTGCCGCTAACGAGACTATCGTTGTTGGTCTAGTACTTGGCTCAAGCAATGCGCAGGGTACAGTCTCCCTTACCAACATTAGTACCGTAGCCCAGAACGCCAACACCTTAACGGTGAAAGCCGGCACAGTTACCGTTACTAAGAATGCCTCTTTCGGTAACAAGACCTCTGCCAATCCAACCGGCACGGTTAACGCCAGTGGCGTTAAGGTTGCCTCTATGGTAATTACCGCCGGCGCCGGTGAAGACGTAGAGTTGTCGCAGGTTGTTCTGCGCGACGATACCACCACTGCGGCTAACTGCATTGGTAAATCAATGCAGAATCTTACCTTGAAAGATGGTACCGGCAAACAGCTTGGCACCACCTATGCCAATCCATCAGACACCTGTACCACGCAGAACTCATTCACCTTCAACATTTCACCGGTGGTAACCATTACCAACGGCGCGCAGTATGTTGTGGATGTGTATGCCGATCTGAAGGCTGCCTTTACTACAGCCGGCACTCCATTAATGGATGTGAACGCGATTACCGCCAGTGGTAAGTCAACCGGTTCTGATGCCAGCGCGACCTCGCAGAACTTATCTCTGCAAGACACCTACATTGCCGCCTCTGGCGCTTTGATGGTGCAAGTTGATCCGGATACCACAGTCGCCCTGAACTATCTCATGGGCGCCACCAATCAAACGATTGGTAAATTCAAGGTTACCGCCAGCTCTACCGAAGCAGTGAATATTACTCAATTGGTAGTGAGCGCTCGATTCTCAACTGGCGCTACCGGTACCTTGGCTAACGCTCGCTTGGTAGATGATTCTACCGGTCTACAAGTTGGTCCGACAGTTTCAGCGTTCAGCGATACTGTCGCTGGTACGAACTCCGCCACCGGCACCTACGCGCATGCCACCTTCTCCGGTATGAACCTGAACATTCCGAAGGGTGTGTCTAAGAGCTATGCTCTAAAGGTTGACTTTACCAGCTACGAAGACTCTGGCCTTGCGACCACCGGGCAAACGGTTGCTCCCGCGATTCTCCAGATCTACACCGGTTCCTCGGGTAACAACCCGGTAACGGCAACCGGAGCATCATCTGGTACGTCGTTAACCGCTACCATCTCTAACACCGGTTCTAACGGCGTTACGGGTGGTCTAAATCTAGTAGATGGCGGTAACACTGGTTCTGGCGCATTTGGTACAACCACCACGCTGTACCGCGCCAAACTCACCACAGCTTGGGCTACCGACACTCCAAGCGGAGCGTCTTCACCCAGCGCGTCCCAGACAGTTGCTAAGTTCGTTATTACCAACTTAGCTAACTCTGGTTCGTACACTGCCACGGT
>CAZMYO010000066.1:0-17454 GCA_964570525.1 uncultured Gammaproteobacteria bacterium
TGGTCCATGGTATTTCCTCCTTGGTACAGCCATCCTAGCACTTTGGCCGTGCTTTGTCAAGATTAAAAACCCTCCCGCGTATATAATCTACACACAAAGGTAACACCCGGGTAAACTGGAAGATGTCTAACGTCTAACCAATTTACCCTATGATGTTACCTTCTATGGGACAGCATAACTATCATTTGGAGCCACGTCAACGGTTTCAGATGGTCAAAACACACCTTTCCGGGTCATCCGTCACCGACGTTTGTCGGTTTTACGGCGTAGCCCGTAAAACCTTTTACTACTGGCTTAAGGTCTGGCAACAGGACCAGGACAATTTTGCCAAGAATGTGGCCCTAACCGACACAACGCCGGTGAAACAGCCCCGTCTCACGAACGAGACGACGGCGGCACTCATTATTCGCCTCCGTAAGAAAAGCAGGTACGGACCACAGAGGTTGCGTTTACTCTTGAAAGATCGGGGCATTGTCATGTCCGCCTCAGGTATCTACAAAGTGTTAAAACGGGCTCATTTAATTAAAAAACGCAGATGTAAGGTAAAGAAAAAGTACAAGAAGTATACTGCTTTTATGGTCAGACCGGGTCAAAAGGTCCAGGTGGATGTGGCTTACCTCCCGAAACTGTTTGGCAAGAGCCATCGGCAATATGTGTACCAAGCGATCGATTTACATACCCGAATAACATTCAGCGCGGTCTACAGCGGGTGTAACCCAGAAAACACCGTACACTTTCTCGAACGAGTCATTCGCTTTCTACCGTTCACGGTAGAGGTGTTCCAATTCGACCATGGCACAGAGTTCACCTATGACATGTTTATACAAGTAAAAACCGAGCATCCCGTACACACATACCTTAAAAGCCGTTCCATCGCTTTCTGCTTCAGTCTGGTGGCCACCCCCCGAACGAACGGATGCGTGGAGCGGGTCCACCGTACCTGGCGCGAGGAGCTACAACGCTGGCACCGCTGGAAGAGTTTAGGGAAGCTCCTCAAAGACAACCGTACGTGGATGGAATATTACAACGAACAGCGCCCTCACTCCGGGCTTACCTACCGCAAACCGCTCGAGCAATTACAAACAACAAAACACTTTGAAAACGCTACGCTTGATTACACGATTTAACTTTATTCACCGGTGTTACTTTACTGTGTGATTATTACATGAAACAAAAATGCCTTCGGTTGGCTGATTTATTTGCTTGTAGCCCCGTCGTCTAATGGTTAGTCCCGATTCCGCTATGGCGCGGAATCGAGGATCCACGACTTTGCCGCCATAGGCAAAGTCGGGAGACACCAC
The DNA here is from genome assembly GCA_964570525.1 of uncultured Gammaproteobacteria bacterium. Classification (GTDB taxonomy): domain Bacteria; phylum Patescibacteriota; class Patescibacteriia; order Magasanikbacterales; family GWA2-37-8; genus CAZMYO01. The sequence continues at coordinate 1,302 of CAZMYO010000066.1, forward strand.
GCTTTCAATGTGGTAATACGAGTTCGATTCTCGTTGGGGCTACCAGAAAAAAATTCGCTATAATAAGCGGATTTTTTGTTCCAATATCGGGGTGACCACTGGGGAAATCGAACTTGTCATCAAGGATGCAGCGGTTTCAGTTTTGTGGTATAATATTTAAATAATGTAATCTTTTTTCTATCTGTTTATGAACAAGAAATTTTTTCTGGCCGTTTTAAACATACTAACACTTTGTATAATAATCGGTGCGATTAGTTTATTTTTCGCTAATGATGGTTATTGGATTGGTTTTGTGTTAGTTTTGTTAGCCGTATTTTGTCTGGTCTCTCTTGTACCTTTTAAAATAAGTTTAAAATCTGTTCAACCCGATATATTTTTTGGGATCATCGATAATGGAATATTGGCAATAATGGCAATTTTTGGCGGTCATTTTGGTGGAGTAACAGGAGCTATTCTTGGCGGGGTTGTCGGTAATGCAGTAACAGACGGAATCGCAGGAATTTTTGAGGGATATACTGCTGAAAAATTGAGACTTCAATTAGTTTCTGAGGAAAGAACTATGCTCAAATCGGCAGTTGGTAAAATGGCTGGTTGTCTTTTGGGAGCCGGTGTCGTTTTAGTAATTGCAAACTTTTTGAAATTTTAATCAACTTTATTTAAACAGAAATACTATATAAAATTGGAATCATTTTGCTCCAATTCCTTATTTCCTCAAACAAAAGGTTCCAATAGTCAATAGAGTGGTCTACTAAATAAAATACCCCGCATAAAGCGGGATATTTTATTTAGTAGCCCCAACGAGAATCGAACTCGTATTACCACATTGAAAGCGTGGTGTCCTAACCATTAGACGATGGGGCCGTTAATTATTTTTTCCTTATCAATCGCTCTATTGCTTTTCTACTTTTCCATTTTTTTATTTGATACTCACGGCTCTGGGCAGTTCCTCTCGTGGCGAATTGTTCAACGTGTTGGAGTATAAATGGTAGCTTGTTCTTTGTGGAGGGAACCTGTCCAGCCTCATGACGTTTTAATCGTGAGGTCAAATCATCCGTACTGCCGATGTAGTAGGAGTTGTCCGTCAAACTTAGGATATACACACTGGCCATATAGCAATGTATCATTAGACGATCCCGATTCCGCTATGGCGCGGAATCGAGGATGCTCGATTTTCCGCCACAGGAAAATCGGCATGGGGCCGTCCTTCGCTGAAGCTACGGACGGCACCGCCGAGCTTTAAGCGAATGTGTGATAGTATAATGTGTGATAGTATATAGTGTTTTAACAAAAAGTCAATATAATATGGTATGATCAATAATACAAAGCGCCCTTATTAACAGTTTATGCTGATTAACATCGTCAAAGCATTTGTCGCGATTTTTGGCGTAATGGACCCGCTGGGAAATACGCCGGTATTTTTATCGCTGACTGGACACTTAGACATTAAAGCTAAACAACTGCTAGCGATTAAAGCCGTTCTGCGAGCCGGGATAATTTTGCTGGTTTTTGTTTTTTTGGGAAATATTATTTTGGATTTTTTCCATATCTCGCTCGCGAGCTTTCGCATTGCCGGCGGCATAATTTTAATTTTAATCGGTTTACAAATTTTATTTGGCTTACCTTTTGGCAGCGAGGGAAAGACGGCTGATGATATTAGCGCTGTGCCGCTGGCCACGCCATTAATTGCCGGTCCAGGAACAATTACCACCGTAGTCATTTTTTCCAAAGAATATGGGCTTACAATTACTATCATCGGCATCATTGCCAATCTAGCTTTATCCTGGATATTATTTCGTTACGCCAATTTTATTGTTAAAGTTCTTGGCAAAAGCGGCACCTTGATTTTCGTGAAGTTTATGAGCTTAATTTTAGTGGCGATTGGCGTAGAATTTATACGAAACAGTTTATAATTTTAGCTTTTTGTTTTTCTGCGGCTAATCGCATGATTAGTTTACAATACCAAGCGAGCATGGTTAAATACGTCCATATTTTAACCCTATGTCTGAACGAGGTAAGCCCCCTGAACAACCCGCCCCCGAGACACAACCACCAAAAGAGATTTTTGCTCCGGTGCGCCGGGAGTACGACCAAGAGATACGCGAGCACGGTGTTGACGCTGTTTTTGCGGATCTTGATTTTAGTGGCGGACGACACCTGCTCTCTATTGAGAATGAAGCGCGTCGGCACCTTAAATTTTTGAAAGCTTTCCAGGGTACAATGGTTTTTGGAGGCGATGGGGAAGATGATCTGGAAAAGCGGCTGGCCTAGCTTGCTTGGGTGTCAATGGTTAAATTTTTGTTTGAGCATGTTTCGAGAACTGCATCGTCACCATCTATTTTTTCGCCATAAAGAAATTAACGAAATTTACGTTTCTATTTTTGGCATGAACCTGGCTAGCGTCATGATCAGCTTGTTTGTTCCGATTTATCTTTACACTCTTCAGTATTCCATAGTTAAAATAATACTTTTCTTTTTTATCGGCAACCTGGTTTCGGTAGCCGGAGCTTTGCCGGCGGCCAAACTCGTGGCGCGCCTCGGCGCCAAACATTCTATAATGGCTTCCGTCCCTCTCCTTATTTTTTATTATCTGGGGTTGCGTTTTTTGCCAGTTTATCCAATATTATTTTTCATTCTATCATTTTTTTCATCCACCCACGCTCTGCTTTATAACTTTGGCTTTGATTTAAATTTCATTACCCACGCCGATCGGGCGAATTTAGGTCGGGAGCTTTCTTTCATCCACATTCTGGCAATTTTGGCGAGTGTTTTCGCGCCGCTTTTAGCCGGCCTTATCATTACCATCTTTGGCTACAATCTGCTTTTTCTCTCCGGCTCAACCCTCTTAGTTATCTCGCTTCTGCCGCTTTTTGCTTCCAAAGATTCCTATCGGCGCCTTGATTTCAACTGGAAGGACGTGGTGCATTACGCCGTTAACAAAGAACAGCTTGGCATGACATTAAGTTTCGTAGGCTACGCCATCGAGTCAAGCATCGGTCTTATTATTTGGCCGCTGTTTCTTATCATTATTTTAGGGGTAGCCGAAAAGGTGGGTTATGTCGCCGCCCTCTCGGCCACCATAACCGTCGTGATCTTATCGCTGGCGGGCACACTGACCGATCGCTTTAGCGCCCTTAAATTAATGCGTTTCGGTACCATGCTTTATTTTCTTGGCTGGCTGGGCAGTGTCTTTGCCGACAGTACTTTTAAAGTATTTTTTGCTGATTCCTATCGGCGGGTTTCGGAGCGTTTTATCATGGTACCATGGGAAGCTGTTTTTTATCGCCGGATGGAACCCAAGGCTTATTTCCGCGCCGTGGTGGCGCGCGACATGACTTTTAACGGCAGCCGCGTACTGATTTTGCCGCTTATTATGGTCGTGTTTGCTTTTTTAAAACAACCATTTATGGTAGCCTTTGTTATCGCTTCTTTATTTACCCTGCTGTACCCGTTTATCGGCAGTGCCGAAGAAGCCAAGGTCTAGCTACGTTTCAGATTGACAATTGAAACCTAGCGCCCCGCTTGCGTGCTTTTATAAAAAAGTGTATAGTAACTATTAATATGAGTAGTTTTTTATTATTAACCATACCAAAGTATGGCAGGCATGACTAAATCGGCCCTGTTATCTGCGCTCGCAGAAAAAACAGGCATGAGTAAAAAAGACGTGGAGGGGTTTATGGGCGCCATGGTCGAAATGGCGTACCACGAGGTTAAAAAGAGCGGAGTTTTTGTGCTTCCGGGTCTCGGAAAATTAGTAAAAGTACATCGCGCCGCCCGCCTGGGGCGCAACCCAGCCACTGGCGCCGCACTTCAAATTCCAGCCAAGACGGCGGTCAAATTCCGCGTCGCTAAAGCGGCCAAAGAAGCAGTGTTGTAATAAATCAAATAAAAACCCGCCCCGATGTCCATCGGGGCGGGTTTTTATTTGGTATGATTGGTCTAATTATGATTTCAGAGCATCTTTCAGAGCCTTGCCAGCTTTGCCCCAGTACCAGTCCCTTTAGGACGGTACGGGACTGCGGTGGAAGGCGAAGCTGGATCAGTGTTTGCTGTTTTGGTTATGCCTTTAACGCGTCTTTCAACGCTTTACCCGCCTTGAATTTGGGAACTTTTACCGCTGGAATCTGGATCTTTTGCGTAGGATTTTGAGGGTTGACGCCAGTGCGGGCCGCGCGCTGTTTGACGCTGAAAGCCCCAAAACCGGTTAAAACGACCTCACCACCACTCTTGAGTGTCGAGGTGACTAACTCAAGGAACGCATTGAGCATATCCTCGCCTTCGCGCTTGGATACGTTCAGTTTTTCGGCCAATGCTTGGGCCACATCTGCTTTGTTCATAACCTGTATGGTTAAGAGTAAATAATTTAATTAACACTTTTGACTTCCCTAGTATACCACTTATCATCTATTTTTGCTACAGTTAGCACAAATGAGTTGTCCACAGGGTCATTCGACCCTGCAAGCAGGTCTTGTCATTGCGAGGAGTGAGGAACGAACGACCTGGCTTCGCCGAAGCGTAGCTACGCCAAGGCGAGCGCGGCAATCCCATTGTATTTAGGTGTTCCTTAATTCAGGAGATTGCTTCGCGGAGTTTATCCCGCCAGAGGCGGGGCTCGCAATGACAGCAGGTGTTTATTTAGCGTATTCGACCACTCTTGTTTCTCGAATTACAGAAACGCGGATTTCACCGGGGTATTTCAATTCCTGCTCAATTTTATGCGCGATATCCTTGGCTAATTGGAAAGCAGAATAGTCGTCAATTTCATTAGGCTTCACAAAGACACGCACTTCGCGCCCAGCCTGAATGGCGTAAACCTTATCAATGCCCGGGAAACCTCCGGCAGTTTTTTCCAAGTCTTCCAAGCGAGTGATGTACTGTTCGTAACTGTCGCGGCGCGCGCCGACCCGGGAAGCGGAAACAGCGTCAGCCGCCTTAGCAATGGAAGAATAGATATTGTAAGGTTTGTCGTTGTGGTGAGTTAGCGCGGCCTGGCAAATATCCTCATCCATAGTGAATTTTTTGAGAATCATGTGGCCGATTTCCGGATGCGAACCCTGTGTCTCGTGGTCTACCGCTTTGCCGATGTCATGGAAGAAGCCGCATTTCTTGGCTAGAGTCTCATCGAGCCCAAGTTCGGCCGCAATGATTGCCGCCAGGTACCCAACCTCCATGGAGTGGTTAATTACATTTTGGCCGTAACTCGTGCGGTATTTAAGCCGGCCGACGATATTAACCAGTTTGGGATCAATACCGGTGATACCCATTTTGTAGAGAGCCTCTTCACCGGCGCGTTTGATGTCGAGCGACAGATCTTGTTTGGCTTTCTCGATAAATTCTTCAATGCGCGCGGGCTGAATGCGTCCGTCCGCAATCAGCTTCTCGAGCGCCAGTTTGGCAATCTGGCGGCGAATGGTGGAGAATCCGGAAATAACGATGGAATCCGGCGTATCGTCAATAATAATTTCACAGCCGGTGAGCTTTTCAATCGTTTTAATGTTGCGGCCTTCCTTGCCGATAATCCTACCTTTCATTTCTTCGCTCGGGATAGTAATCGCGGTAGAAGTGTTTTCGGCGGCGTGCGAAGAAGCGCAGCGTTGAATAGCGTCCACGATAATCACTTTAGCTTTTTCTTCAAAGACTTCGGTAGATTCTTTTTCCAATTTAATAATACGGCCCAAAAGGTCGGTCTTGCTGGTTTCTTCCACCTTTTTTAACAGTTCTTGCCTCGCCTCATCTTTACTTAAGTCCGCGACCTCCTGAAGTTTGGCGACTTCTTGATCGCGAATCTGCTCAATCTCTTGCTTAATTTGCTGGACGCGCTCCACTTTTTTTAGGAGTTCTTGCTGCTTGTCCTGGAATTCCAGAAGTTTTTGATCGAATAAATTTTCTCGTTTTTCCAAACGCTGTTTTTCGCTATGCGCGTCTTGACGCAGGCGCACTTCTTCCCGCTTCGCCTCGTCAATCATCCGGGACGCTTTTTCTTTGGCTTCGAGAACAATATTCTGTTCTTTATTTTTAGCCCCGGTTAAAATTTGTTCGGCCTTGGCTTCGAGCGAATTGGCTTGCGCTTGCGCCACCTTTTTGCGCAAAAAGTACCCAATCACCACCCCTGCCCCGCCCATCGCAAATACGGCGCCGAGCACAATAAAGAGCTTGGCGATGAAACTAAGATTTCCAATCATATATTGTTATATAATCATCGCTCGCTCGGAGATGAAAATTCATTTTCATCTCACTTACTTCGCTTGATTATAATAAAAAATCCTCATGATTTGAGGACACTAGGTTTGGCGCCCCGATGAAAATCGGCGCGCCCAAGATTGAGAAGAAAAATTCGCCTGTTAATTAAAACATCGCCGCCGCGGTTTTCGGAAGCACGACAATTGCAGTTGTAATAACGGTAGTCGTAGCGAGATGTTTAATAAACATAGGGGAGAGAATTTCCGCCATATTCTGACAAACGGCGTCTTCTTTCATCCGTACTTAATGGTCCTCAAAATCCATTAAAATTTAAGATTGCTTTCAGTATAGCAGGTGCCAAGGGTTTTGTCAATGTTTAGTTTCTGTCTCAAGGCTAGAAATCTTTTTTTCTAGGTTGTTCATCATTTCAGCTAACGTCGGTTCTTCTTCAGCAATATTGAGTTTAAATATAGCTAAAAAGCGCTTTTTAGACTCCAGGTTTTGCTTGTAAGCTTGGATTTTTTTGGCATGCTTTTTATTGGTAAGAGCCGCCTTCTCCAATCCTTCGAGCATCTGCGTTAAATCATCTGTTAAGTTGGGGGCCTGCGAATGCAGTATCTTCTTGGCCTCTTCCGGGGTAATGAGAGCGTCCAGCACCTTCTCTGCTTGAGGATTGGGAAGCATCTGATAGTTTTCATACTCAAGAAGGAGACTTTCTTTAAACTCAAGCTTAATATCTTTTGCTTGTTTTCGCAAAGCTTCCAAATAGCGCTTGGTCTCTTGGGGTGTTTGCGCCAGGGTTACAGCTGACGTACTAGCGTCTGCTTCCCAGCGCCCCAGACCAAATGTTGGCACGGCATCATTCTGGTTTTGAAAGTTACCAAAAATGATTCCCGTTCGCTTTCCCTGCGGGTCATAGGGAAAAGTGTCGTCGCCCGGAATGATTGCTTTTTGGACCAGCGACTTTTGAGGGTATTCGGGCCTGCCTTTAGCGTTATAATACGTGGGGAAGGTTATTTGTTGGCGAAGCATTTGAATATACGCGGCCCGTAAATCTTGTAAAGAAAAACGGTCGGCGATGATCTCAAAAAACAGCGCTTGAGCTCTTAGGCGTTGGTTGTTTACGTAGAGGCGGTAGAGGTCGTCCAATGCTTGAGAATCGATTTCATCTAAGTGAAATTGTTTGAGTTTTTTTTCTACCACATCCATGAGCGGAGAGAACCTTTTCTTTCCATAATCATAATGAGATTTAACAATTAGGTTGCTTACTTCATCATAACTCATGCCGAGACCGTAGAGTGTGGCAACAGCTTTAAGCGCTTCCACGACTTGGCCGGCATCATACTCATACAAACCGCCGCTTTCTTCTTCCGGAGTTGTTAATGTCCGGGCTATCTTTGTGAGACTGAAGTGGGGGCCAGTTTGAAAAATACCACTAAAGTAAGCTTGGGCCTCGGTCAAAACCCCGTCAACATAATTAGGAGAGCGTTTGAAATGGTAGCGATGGATGAGCTCGTGCACCAAGATGCTTACCGTCGAATGTAGGACGCCTTTTTTTAGAAAAACATTAACCTGGTCTCTTAATGGCGGTTTTGGATCCATGAGTTCTATTATTGGTTCGAATATCTTAGCATGCCCGCCCTCCTCTATAAGGTTAACGATCTTTTGTCGGCGTATTTCTTTTGACGCAAAAGTAATTTTTTCGTCCGGGAAGTTTGGCTGGCGTTCCAGATCATTGGTAAAAATTTTAATTCCTAAATCCTGGAGCGGCTGGAAGAACCGGGTCTCGGTTTCCGCCCGCTGCAGCCAGGCCGCGGTTATTTTTTCAAAACCCCGGTCGTCTAAAAATTCTGGATTATAGATAGCACCATAATCTCGAATTTCAAATTTTTCCAGTTCCTTGTGCAATTTTTCTCTTTCCGCCAAAAGTTCATCGTAGCGCTGGCCGATCATACTCTGATATTCGTGCGCTTCCCGCTCTTCGCCCGGAGCAATCTTTGCCAGCCACTGCCAGGCTTTCTTCTCGCCCCCTGATTCGTGAGGTTCGTCAACTTTAAATTTTTCTGAAGGCATATTTATTGAAGCCAATCAACTAGTCAAGAATTGTTTGGTGGAGAGGCGGCCATCTCTTTAGCGCCTGCCCCTTTGAGGGGTGTCATCACTAGGCTCGGTTTCTCCCTCGGGCTCATTTTGAGGCATTTCAATCTCAATCACGCCCCGATCGGAGGGCGGCTCGTCCGGTTTTTTGCGCACAATCCCTTGTCCGGGTTCGTGATAACCGTCATCTTGTGGCATTTCTTCCCCCGGATCTTGAGGAATCTCTAACTCCGGTTGTTTTTCCTGTTTCCGGCGTTCTTGTTCCTCGCGCCGTTTTATCTCTTCAATTATCCAGGGATCTAATGGAGACATAGTAGTTATGGTTAAGGCTATTCTGTGTAGAATAATACTCCGGGTCTTAGCTTTGGTCAATTTAATCTAAATCTGGCCCTGGTTCTTTGGCATCCTCCAATCTATAATCTCCAATTTTAGTGCGTGCTAGTTCTTCGCAGTAAGCGCCAATGCCAAGTTTTTCTCCGATATCATGGGCGAGTGAACGGATGTAAGTGCCAGCCGAACAGGCGACCTCTATTTTTAAATATGGCCAAAAATATTCTAATATCTTAATATCCAGTATCTCAATTTCATTCGGCTTTCGTTCAATTATTTTTCCTTGCCGAGCCAATTTATACAGCCGCTCGCCGCCAATTTTTTTCGCGGAGTACATCGGGGGAATCTGCAGCTGTTTGCCTATAAAATTTTTGAGTATGTCTTTAACTATATCTAAGGAAGGCGGCGCTGCGTTGTCTATGTTGCGCGTGGTGATCGTTCCTGTTACATCATACGTATCGCTCACCGCTCCGAGCCGGAGCTTCGCTACATACGTTTTCGGCAATTTTTTAAACTCATCCAGGCGCTTGGTGGCTTCTCGCCCAACCCCCACAATCAAAAGTCCGGTGGCAAACGGGTCGAGCGTGCCGGCGTGCCCAACTCGGATTTTTTTGTTGTTAGTCTGAATTTTTATTTTCTTCCTTATATAATTAACCGCGTCAAAGCTAGTCCAGCCGGCCGGTTTGTTAATGAGGAGAAAATTGTCGTTGCTTAATGGGGGAGTAGGCATACTGTTTGGTACGCCGTAGTTTACTGGTTGAGCGCTGGTTAGGCAAGTGATTGGCAAGTGGTTGGTACTTGACCAAAACCCGATATTGCAGTATTTTAACTCCCAACAATCAAGGGAGGAACTTCATGCACACCCTGCTCTTTGCATCCATTTCCATTCTGGCCTATATCCAACTGGGGCTATTGATTGGCAAGCTTTCCCTCCTAGCATGGACGGAGTTTAGAATGAACAGGGACGGATCAAGTCGGTTGCTCACTTTTCTTCTTTTTCCCATTTCCTCATACAGAAATTTGGTGGGTCTGCCGGGAGAAGCGCTTATCAGCGATCATGGTTATAATCGCTGGTACCTGTTTTATTCGATATTTTATCGGATAATAATGGTTTTCTTCTGGCCGGTGAAGCTTGTCTGGAACATCGTGGCCATCGCCATCTTGAGCCAAATCTGGCTGTTCCGGTCTTAGGTGGTTGTGTCTGTCTCTCATGCCCGTTTCGACTTAACGTCGGCGGGCTTTCTCTTTTTTATTTAAGCTCATGAATACTTGACCAAAACCCAATATTAAAGTATTATACTCCCTAACAACTGGAGAGGTGCCACATGCTCGCGTTCATCATCGTTCTTTCCGCCTGGGCCTATATGCAGATCGGTTTTCTGTTCGGCAAGCTGTCCCACCAGACGTGGTTCGCGGAGAAACCAAACCCGCTGCTCGTTTTCCTGCTTTTCCCAGTTTCCGCCTATAGGGGTAAAGTCGGCTACAGGGATCAAGCAGCGATCCAATCTATTTTCGAAGTGGACTATCATAATGAGGGCTATTTTCTCTATAGGACGTTCATGTTTTTTTTCTGGCCGGTAAAATTTATCTGGAACATCGTGGCCATCGCCATCGCGGGGCCAGAATATGCCTACCAGGCAGCAAAAGCGCTGCGCGCGGAGCGCCGAGCCCAGGAGAAATCTGCATAAGACGAGGCTTTCCAAACCAACAGACCGCCCCACTTACCGGGGCGGTCAATACTTTTTTAATCACTTCTTTATTTTCTCCAGTTGACTTATCCCTTTTTTTTCTCTATAATAAGGAAACTTTATCATTCTACAACTGTTGCATGAACGTATCTGAACTCGCTCGAAAATTGAGAATCCATCCCCAAAAGCTCTTGCAGGTCCTGCCGGAGTTTGGTTTTGATATTGGCGCCAAGGCGGTAAAGATAGACGACCGGGTCGCCCAGCAGATTGAGCGGGATTGGAGAAAAATAAAATTTATTTTGGAGCGAAGGGAGCAGGAAGAAAAAGAAAAGCAGAAAGAACTGGAGAAAGAACAGCGCCGTTCGAGCGGAATTACCGTGGCAATTCCCGCCATCATCACCGTGCGCGAGCTGGCCGACAAGCTGGCGTTTCCGATGAATAAAATTATTGTTGAATTAATGAAGAACGGAATCCTCGCCACCCAGAACGAAAACATTGACCACGACACGGCGGTGCTTTTGGCGCAAGAGCTTGGCTTTACCGTGGAGGATGTTAAGGCCGGGGCAGACGCGGCTCCGAGTGAGCATGTCCAGAGTCTAGAAACGGTGCTCGCCGAAGACGCCACCACGCCGCGCCCACCGGTGATTGTAATAATGGGTCATGTTGACCACGGCAAGACTCGCTTGCTTGACACCATTCGCAAAACCAATGTTATGGGCGGCGAAGCCGGCGGCATTACCCAGCATATCGGCGCGTACCAGGTGATCTGGAAAAATCCTAAAACCAAAGAAAACAGTCCGCTTACGTTTATCGATACGCCCGGCCACGAAGCTTTTACGGTGATGAGAAGCCGCGGCGCGAAAGTGGCCGACATCGCTGTTCTCGTGGTGGCGGCGGACGACAGCGTCAAACCGCAAACAATAGAAGCTATCAACATTATTAAAGCGGCCAAACTTCCGCTAGTCGTGGCGATCAACAAAATAGATAAGCCCGGCGCCGATCCGACTCGCGTGCGCAATGATTTGGCGCAGCATAATGTTATTCCCGAAGAGTGGGGCGGCGATGTGCCGGTAGTTGAAATCTCGGCCAAAGATAATTTAAATATAGACAAACTGCTTGACACGCTCCTCGTGGTTGCCGATATCCATAATGAAGCCATCAAGGCGAACCCCAATCGGCCGGCCGCCGGCACGGTAATCGAAGCGCACGTAAACAAAGGCGAAGGTCCGGTTGCGACCATCTTGGTACAAACCGGCACTTTGCGCGTCAATGACCCCTTAGTTGTTAATGGAGAAATTTACGGTAAAGCTCGCGCGCTTAAAAATTACCGTGGCGATTCCCTTGAGGCCGCTCCGCCAAGTTGCCCGGTACGTATTTTAGGATTTAAAATCGCGCCTCGGGTGGGAGATGTACTCGATGTGAGCAAGGCCCTTACCGCGGGGAAGGTAGATGTGCGCAGCAAACGTTCGGAGCAAACCGGCGCCGAGAAGCAATCGGTCGCCGCCACAACGGAAGCGGAAGAAGAGGGGCGAAAGACCCTTAACATTGTTATCAAAGCGGACACGCTTGGCTCCCTCGAAGCCATCATTGGTTCTCTTGAGAATATTAAAAACGCCGAGGTCGGCATAAAGGTAGTCGGCAAAGGTCTTGGCAACATTACCGCGGATGATGTTTCTTTGGCGCAAACCAGCGGCGCATACCTATTCGCCTTCAATGTTTCTACTACTCCGGTATCCTTGGAAATGATCCAGAGCGGCAATGTGGCGTTCCATCAATATCGCATTATTTATGATTTGTTGGATAAGGTAAAAATTGAGCTTGAAAAATTACTTAACCCAGAATTTATCACTACCGAACTCGGCCGAGTTAAAATTTTGGCTATTTTCCGTACCGATAAAAATTCCATGATTGCCGGCGGCCGCGTGGAATATGGCAAACTATATAAAGACAGCAAGGCCCGCGTAAAACGCGGCGGCGAAATTATCGGGCTGGGAAAAATTTCTAAGTTGCAAAGCGGCAAGCAGGATATGTCGGAAGTTCCAGCCGGCAGCGAATGCGGTTTGCAGTTCGACGGAAAATTAAAACTGGAAGTGGACGATGTGATTGAAGCCTACAAAGAAGAGAAGAAAGAGAAGAAGCTGGTGCTCAGTTAAAAACGGGTTTATCAAATAAATAATCTTTTAATCTTCTAATCTTCATCGTTTATGGAAAATATCTTCACCGACGCCAATTTTGAACAAGAGGTGCTTAAATCCGATAAGCCCACTTTCGTTGATTTTTGGGCGCCCTGGTGCGGGCCGTGCCAAATGATGGGGCCGATCGTGGAGGAATTGAGTAAAGAAATGGAAGGTAAAAATATTAAAATCGGCAAACTCAATGTTGATGAAAATCCCGATACCGCCGGGCGCTACAATGTTATGAGTATTCCCACTTTCCTCCTCTTTAAGGGGGGGCAGGTAGTTGACCAGCTCGTCGGCGGCGTCCAAAAGGAAAAACTAAAAGAGATGATTGAAAAACATCTTAGCTAAAATAAAAATCCCCCCGATGCACATCGGAGGGATTTTTATTGGGCCAATTTTTTGTTCAAAGTTCTTCGGCAGGTGGCGCAGGCTTTAAGGCTTTTGCCATCTATCTTCAGAAGCTGGAGATTGGGTCTTTGGCGGCGCGGTACTTTTACGTTAGAGTGGCTCACGTAATTGGCGCGGACAGCGGATTTTCCGCAGATGGTACAAGCTCGACTCATAATAGTTGAAAGTTAAGTAGGTATAGGATATACTAGGTGAAATGTGTGGCACGTAGCCGTCATTGTACTTGATCGGTAACTTTTTGTCAATATATGGACTTTGTTAACCTCGTTTTTTACTTCCTTATCATTATTCCATCCGCAATCATCCATGAGTACGCCCATGGTTGGATGGCCGACCAGCTCGGCGACCCAACCGCGCGTTACGCCGGCCGCCTCACGCTTGATCCCCGGACGCACATCGATCTCTGGGGAACGATTGCGCTGCCACTGCTCTTGTTTATTGGCACGGGCGGGCGATTTTTGTTTGCCTACGCGAAACCGGTGCCGTACAATCCGTATAATCTAAAAAATCAGAAATGGGGACCGGCCTTGGTCGGCTTGGCCGGCCCGCTGGCCAATTTCCTTCTGGCTTCTTCGTTTGCCATTCTTCTAAGACTTTTTCCTGCCTCCGCCATCACTCCATTTTTAGGAATTATTGTTTATGCCAACGTTCTTCTCGCGGTATTTAATTTATTACCTTTTCCGCCTTTGGACGGCTCAAAAATATTATATGCCATTCTGCCGGATTCAGCGGCGCGGCTTAAACAGTTTTTGGATCGTTACGGGTTAATGTTCTTGTTCATTTTTATTTTCTTTCTCTTTAGATTTATTTCACCGGTTATTGAGTGGGTGTTTCGATTATTGGTTGGGGGGTCGGCGGTATGAAAAACTATTCTTCCAATCGCGCGCAAAAAGGCAAGACGGCGTATCGCACGCCGAGTTTGTTTCGCGCTAATAAAGCGCTCAAGGCGGCGGATGTCAGGAGTCGCGTTCAGAATAATAAAAATAATCACATAACACCAAAGTATTATGGCCGCACTAGTCCCAAATAAATTGTTGGTTATTTCTCTCGGCGGATCGCTGATTAGTCCAAAAGAGGGGTTGGACCCTATTTTTTTAAAATCATTTAAAGATTTGATTGTTACCTTTATAAAAAAAGGATATCGTTTCATTATCGTTACCGGCGGAGGCAATACCGCTCGAGAGTATCAGGCGGCGGCTAAAGAACTGGGCAAGCTCGAATCGGATGATATCGACTGGATCGGCATCCACGCCACTCGCCTTAACGCTCATCTTTTGCGCACTATTTTTCGCGCTTTTGCCTACCGAGTGGTAGTGAAAAACCCAACCAAGAAAGTAGGGTGGGGAAAGCAGAAGATTTTAATTGGCGCGGGCTGGAAACCCGGTTGGTCCACCGATTATGTTTCGGTAAAATTGGCCGAAGCCTATGGCGCCAAGGTGGTGATAAATATGTCTAACATCGATTATGTTTATAGCCAAGATCCTCGCGCCAATCCCGAGGCCGAAAAAATAAAGAAAATCACCTGGGCGGATTTTCGCAAAATAGTCGGGAACAAATGGATGCCGGGAGGAAATTTTCCTTTTGATCCGGTGGCGGCGCGGGCGGCGGAGCGGCTGCATTTGATTGTTAAATTTGTAAAAGGCACCAACCTTGTTGCCGTTGCCCAGGCCGTAGAGGGCCAAGTCCACAGCGGAACCATTATCGCGTAAACAAGAAACGCTTGACTAGCTTTATAAAATATAGAATAATTCCTTCACTAGCTCATTATAATCTAAACCAGAAAAACCAAACCATAAGAAGAGGTGAAGATGTGCCATGCACTGCGTCGGTTTTTCGCCCGGCCGGTCGAACGGCGGGTGGTGGTTCTCGGGCTGGCTATTATCACGCTCAATCTGGTCGACGCGTTTGCGACGCTCTACCATCTTGAGCATGGGGCTTCGGAGCTTAACCCGCTAATGCAGGCTGTTCTCCGGCAGGGGCCGGTGTGGTTTCTGGCAGTAAAACACACGCTGGTGGCAGTGGGAGTCATGGGAATCGCGGCTCATCCCAGGCTGCGGGCCGCGCGCGTAGCGCTGTGGATACTGTTCTCTCTCTACGCGGTGATTGCCGCGTACCAGCTGTTCCTGTTCTTAGTAGTCTAGATCTTTTTGAGTCAATTCTTAGCGCCCCGATGTCCATCGGGACGCTTTTTCTTTATGTACGTTTCTGTATTATGGCCTATTAACAAAACTGGTCTTTTATGGTTTAATTATCTCAATTTACATCCAAGGAGGATGTCATGACCAAGATCCGCACCGCGCTCGCTCCCGCTTTCCTGATCATCACCGCGCTGGCCGGGTTCTCCGGCTGCGTCCACACCACCAATCTCATCCCCAAGGGGTGGACGGTCGCGATCATAAACGGTGTTCCGCAGGATGTCGAGCCTACGCCCAATCTCAACGTCAGCAAGCTGAAACTCCGTTCGTTCCTGGTCGAGATGGGGATCAGCGGCGAGGAGATGCGCAAGCGGGCCGTCGAGCTCAAGTGCAACCTCGGTTTGTCGGACGGCAAGCGCCTGCTTGCCGAGCAGGACAAGATTCCGGCCGAGTTCCGGGGTTTCTACATCCCCCTCACCGGTACGCTCCTGCGCGATTCCGTCGGCAACCTCAACGTCCCGTGTCTCTACTTCGTCGTCGACGTCGGCCGGTGGATGCTGACCACCGGCCATCTCGACAACTTTTGGGACGGCAACGGCCGTCTCGCCTGTAGCGAGTAGAAACCTAGGTCCCGCCAAAGGCGGGCAGGCACTTGGACCACCCTCGTCTCGATTTCACCCGTCAAACGGTGGGGTCGAGCGAGGGTCTGTTCTTTTTAAAAAGATTAGTTAGACGTTACACACACTATTGACAAGATCCGTATTTTATGATACACTTTGTTGTTATGATAGTGTCGAAACTACAGCTCTTTTTACAACTTTTCCAGCTTTTCTTATAGCTTATTTCACCCAAGTAATCTGCAAGGAAGGCTGGGAAATACCCAGCCAAAACGTGGTAAGCCTTAGGCCCGAGCATTCTACTCGGGTAAGGGGCAGGCCACACACCAAGGAGGTGCCATCATGGCACGACCCAAGAGCGAGTTCCTGAAAGGGTTCGGCAAGGCCTGGGAAGTTTTCCAGGTGATCGTCAACATCGTCCTTGACCTGGGCGGAAGCGATGACGATCTCGCGCGACTCCTGACCGACAAGGATCGCGTCAAGCGCATCGGCGAGATCATCGTCGAGCGCCCGAAGGCGGA
>CAZMYO010000067.1:0-2532 GCA_964570525.1 uncultured Gammaproteobacteria bacterium
AAGTGGCGCTAAAACAGGCTACGAAGCATGAAGGTGTACAAAAATTGTTTACCACGCTTAAGACGCGTTTGGTAGCCCTCATCTCCGAACCACCTCGCGAACAACTGTGGCGAATGATGGAGGATGTGGATGGGGTGTTAAGGCCGAGGGTGGATGATATTATTTTGCAGAGCGATCATATTAACGAGTTTTATAGGCCTGCGGCGAAAATTGGTTATGGAAGTACTGCCGATATTATTCGGCATTATAAAGAGCTGGGCATTCCTGATCCGAGCGATCATATTACGAAAGCGCAAACCAGAATTGTTGGACTTAAGAATTGGTTAGGCAAGCATCCCGATGCCACTAGTAAAGATAAGAGGATCGTTAACTTAATTATAGAAGATTTAGAAGACGCACTAAAGTTCTAATTATGCCATATATGAAAATAAACTATGAAAATTCAATCGAAAAATTATTAGAAACAGCGCCTGAATTTGTAGAATATCCTAATTACAAAAGTATTTTAGAAGAAGGCAGTGCCAATCTCCCCTATATAGTATTCGGCATCTTAAGAAATTATTATATAAATGAATTCCTCAAAAAAAATTTAAAAGTGATTGAAAAAATTGCAATTTTTTTAGAAAGCCTGGCCATGTCTGATGATAAAAAAATAGTCAACCTTTTAGCCGTAGGTTTTTTAGAAAATCTTAATCCTGAAAAAGAATACTACCCAGCTCTTCGTGATACTTTCGGACACGCAACTAAAAGGCTGCTTGATGAAGTCATGACAATGCCTTAGACGTTCAAAATATTTCCAGGCCGAGCTCACGAAAGGTCGTGCTCCCGAACAGATTTACCAAGACAATTCATTCATGGTGAAGACGATTGCGTATACTCCGCCACCACCGTCAACCTTTACCGTTGCCGTCGTGAAGCCAGAACCATTACCACAGTTACCCTCTGTCTACGCCTCAGCCGTTCCGGATCATACGCAATAGTGGGTAACTAACTAATCGTGTACACTAGAGATCATTACGAACTAATGATTTTTTTGTATGCAAATTACCAAAGAGATTTTTGAATTAATTTTCCCTGCTGGTCTGTTTGAATGGTTTGACCTAACTGAAGGAAAAAGTGACGGGTCTAATGCCTGTCTAACTCTCGTTGAGAAAGACCTGCCACCGTTAACTGAAACTACCAAAGATAAAAAAATTATGGCTCGGAAATTTCATGACATTACGATCACCGACTTTCCCCTGAGAGGAAAACGGACGCTCCTCACGGTAAGGCGGCGCTACTGGAAAGTGGAGGGGGAAGAACACTACGTGAAACGAGACATTAGCCTCTGTTTCCCTGGCACCCAACTCGCGACTGAATTTGCGAATTTTTTAAAAGCAGTCGGCGGACGAAACCCCGACGTCGCTCGCCTCTATCGCCGTGTCGCAACGCCTCCCGATCAAAGAATTTGAGAAACAGTACAAAGACCATTTGAGCGGGTATCATGATTGGGATCAAAAAAGTCATGCCGACAAGTGGATATTATTTGCCAAAAATATCGGTACCAAATTAAGTATTGATGAGACCGCCCTCACCAATGGTGAGCTGTACACCATTGTCACCAACAAGGCGGGTAAGGGTGGTAAAGGATCGTTGGTGGCCATTGTTGAAGACATTAAAACTCAGCCAATCATCAACGTTTTAGCCAATATACCGGAAGAGCAACGCTTGGCCGTCACCGAGGTGACTCTTGATATGAGTAACGCCATGGACGCGATTGTCCGGGCTTCATTTCCAAAAGCCATCATCGTCACCGATCGTTTTCATATCCAACAGTTGGTGAGCGAAGCGTTGCAAGAAGTCAGAGGAGTTTTTAGGAGAGTGGCTATCAAAGAGGAAACGGTCGCCATCCTACTCGCGAAAAAAGAGAAAAAAATGTACCAACCAAAAATGTACGCTAACGGCGATACCAAAAAACAGCTCCTAGCCAGGAGCTTTCATTTGTTGTTTAAAACCGAAAGTAAATGGAGTGAACGACAAGCCGAACGAGCGAAGATTTTATTCCAAGAGTTTCCGGCCATCGCTGAGGCCTATGGCTTAGCGATGATGTTCCGAGGCTGGTATGAAAACAAAACCACCCCAGACCTAGCCCAAGCCAAATTACAAAATTGGTATCAAAAAGTAATCGAAAAAAATATCGCGTCTTTTATCGTAGCGGCGCAATCAATCAAAGCCCACGAAGACACGATTCTTAATTATTTTAACCACCGGAGCACCAACGCTTCGGCCGAATCATTCAACGCCAAACTTAAAGGGTTTAGAGCGTTAGTTAGAGGAGTGAGAGATATTAAGTTCTGGCTGTTTAGAGTGAGTAAAATATATGGGTGATAGAACCATGTATTGCGTATGATCCCTCACCGCCTGGGCCGTGTCTTACCGCCAAGCTCAAATTGATTACGCCATCGAACAAGCCAGACTCGCGACCGAAGCGCTACAAAAAGCCGCTGACGCCGCGGCCAAAGTCGCGGCACTCAAAGCTGAAACAGACGCCTT